>NZ_CP013251.1:670000-967500 GCF_001583435.1 Endozoicomonas montiporae CL-33
TGAGAGAACTTGGGTGAAGGAACTAGGCAAAATGGCACCGTAACTTCGGGAGAAGGTGCGCCGGCTAGGGTGAAGGACTTGCTCCGTAAGCTCTGGCTGGTCGAAGATACCAGGTGGCTGCGACTGTTTATTAAAAACACAGCACTGTGCTAACACGTAAGTGGACGTATACGGTGTGACGCCTGCCCGGTGCCGGAAGGTTAATTGATGGGGTTAGACTCTCTTTTAAGAGAATCGAAGCTCTTGATCGAAGCCCCGGTAAACGGCGGCCGTAACTATAACGGTCCTAAGGTAGCGAAATTCCTTGTCGGGTAAGTTCCGACCTGCACGAATGGCGTAACGATGGCCACGCTGTCTCCACCCAAGACTCAGTGAAATTGAAATCGCTGTTAAGATGCAGTGTATCCGCGGCTAGACGGAAAGACCCCGTGAACCTTTACTACAGCTTCACAGTGGATCTTGATGTTGCTTGTGTAGGATAGGTGGGAGGCTTTGAAGTGTGGACGCCAGTCTGCATGGAGCCAACCTTGAAATACCACCCTGGCAATATTGAGGTTCTAACCCGGGTCCCTTATCGGGATCGGGGACATTGTGTGGTGGGTAGTTTGACTGGGGCGGTCTCCTCCCAAAGAGTAACGGAGGAGCACGAAGGTTGGCTAAGCACGGTCGGACATCGTGCGGTTAGTGTAAAGGCACAAGCCAGCTTGACTGCGAGACGTACATGTCGAGCAGGTACGAAAGTAGGTCTTAGTGATCCGGTGGTTCTGAATGGAAGGGCCATCGCTCAACGGATAAAAGGTACTCCGGGGATAACAGGCTGATACCGCCCAAGAGTTCACATCGACGGCGGTGTTTGGCACCTCGATGTCGGCTCATCACATCCTGGGGCTGAAGCCGGTCCCAAGGGTATGGCTGTTCGCCATTTAAAGTGGTACGCGAGCTGGGTTTAGAACGTCGTGAGACAGTTCGGTCCCTATCTGCCGTGGACGTTGGAAGTTTGAGGAGAGCTGCTCCTAGTACGAGAGGACCGGAGTGGACGAACCACTGGTGTTCGGGTTGTGTCGCCAGACGCATTGCCCGGTAGCTAAGTTCGGACGGGATAACCGCTGAAAGCATCTAAGCGGGAAGCCCCCTTCAAGATGAGACTTCCCTTGGCCTTCGAGGCCACATAAGAGACGTTGAAGACTACGACGTTGATAGGCTGGGTGTGTAAGCGTTGTGAGGCGTTGAGCTAACCAGTACTAATGACTCGAGAGGCTTGACCATATAACGCCAAAGCGATTTGGTGCCATGCACTAGAGAGTGTAAAAGCAAGAATAAAGCTTATTTTACTGACAACGTTCCAGACGTTGTTCAGCATTTCCTCCATCCTTGGAGGTCAGATTTTGGATTCCGGAAGCTAGCTGAACAGCTAACTTCAACCAGTTTTGCCTGGTGACCATAGAGCGTTGGAACCACCCGATCCCATCCCGAACTCGGAAGTGAAACGATGCATCGCCGATGGTAGTGTGGGGATTCCCCATGTGAGAGTAGGTCATCGCCAGGCACTAATTAGAAAAGCCCAGTTGAGAAATCGACTGGGCTTTTTGCTTTATAGATTAAAAAACCTTTTATTGGGAAACGTTTTGCGGCTCCCAATGTCATTACTCTCTTAAAGCTCTAGATATTGAGAGCTATCCTGAAGGATGAGTATTAAGCTTGTCCTAATCCACGTGAGAAATATTATGAGCTTTGATTCCCTGGGTCTTTCAGCCCAAATTCTGGAAGCTATAGCCGAGGAAGGCTATGAAACGCCTTCTCCGATTCAGGCCAAGGCGATTCCAGCTGTGTTGGAAGGCAGGGATGTCATGGCAGCTGCACAAACTGGTACGGGTAAAACCGCAGGTTTTACGCTGCCTATTCTGGAGTTGTTAAGCCGTGGAGAGCGTGCTGGTCCCAATCAGGCTCGAGCCTTGATTCTTACTCCTACGAGAGAACTGGCTGCTCAAGTAGGCGACAATGTACGTTCTTATAGCCGACATCTGCCATTAAGTTCTACGATTGTTTATGGTGGTGTAAAGATCAATCCGCAGATGATGAGATTGCGCCGTGGTGCAGATGTGCTGATTGCAACACCCGGACGTTTGCTGGATCTATATAACCAAAATGCTGTCAGGTTCAAACATCTCGAGGTGCTGGTTCTGGATGAAGCTGATCGTATGCTTGATATGGGCTTTATTCACGATATTAAGAAGATTTTGAACATCCTGCCTAAGCATCGTCAGAACCTGATGTTTTCTGCAACATTCTCCGATCAGATTCGCACTCTTGCCAAAAGTCTGGTGAATGATCCGGTTGAAATTTCTGTCAGCCCACGTAATACCACCACTAAGCTCGTAAAACAGTGGGTATGTCCTGTTGATAAAAAGCAGAAGCCGGGACTGCTAACCAACCTGATAAAAAAGCATAAGTGGGAACAGGTATTGGTTTTTACTCGCACCAAACATGGGGCTAATCGCCTGAGCCGTCATCTTGATGGTAAGGGTATTACATCAGCGGCAATCCATGGCAATAAAAGTCAGGGGGCTCGTACACGAGCGCTGACTGAGTTTAAATCTGGAGAGGTTCGTGTTCTGGTGGCTACAGATATTGCGGCTCGGGGACTGGATATTGATCAACTGCCGCAGGTTGTTAACTTTGACCTGCCTAATGTGGCTGAAGACTATGTACACCGTATTGGTCGTACGGGTCGTGCTGGTGCAACGGGTCAGGCGGTGTCTCTGGTCAGTGCAGATGAAGCCGATCAGCTAGTTGACATTGAGCAACTGATTAAACAGACTCTTGATCGTAAGATCGTTGCGGGCTTTGAGCCGGTTCATGATGTTCCGGAAACCGGGCATGATCCATCCCGTCGTCCAAGAAAGCAAAAGAAGCCTAAAAAACCGAAAGCAGGACACAAAGACGGTCAGCGTTCAGGCGCAAAAAAAGCGCCTAAAAAGCCAAGAGAAAAAGCTGAACCGATGTTGGCTACACCGAGAAAAGCCCCTCGTCGAAGAGTAAAACCTAGAAATAATAACGATTAATAAACTTTTGCAGCCAGCTTCAGCAGGCTAGAGCTGATATTTAATTCAGCTTGCCTGCTTGCATGAAGGTTGATTGAAAATTTAACGTTATTATTGTCAATGTACAGCCCAATCATTCCGCCTTCTCTGGCAAAGCTATCGCCACTGCCGACGGTTAAAATGGGCTGTTTTTTTATTGATTCGAGAATATCAGTAATTTGGCTACCAGATAGATTATCAAGGTTCAGTATCTGGCAACGCTCGCTATAGTCTTCATCTAATCCTAAAAGCTTAACCTGTATCTCTCTGCCTTTGCTGATTTGATGGCTGATTGTAGATTTAAGGCTTTTGAAGCTGTATTTACTGAAAGTGCAGAGGTTAAGGACTTTTTCTTTGGCGGGCCATGAGACAAACAGCGTCAGCTTGAATGTGATGGCCGCTTTAAGCCTTTGTTCTTCAATGGCGACAGAAGGTATTGGCAATGAAAAAAGCCACATTAATAAAATAAACCGCTTCAATAAAGACATAATTTTCATATTTTGACGAAACACTGGTTAATACTGCCAGGTTAATTGGGCATACCAGGAACGCTGAGGTTCTGTAGCGATAAGCCCTGTGAAGTTTTCATCAAACTCTTTTCGTTGCTGGTCAAACAGGTTTATGCCAACCAGAGACAGCTCTGGCCCTTTGCTCCACTGATAAGCCAGCTTCATATCAAAGGTGGTATAAGAATTGATGTCAGCTGCTTTGTTTTTCCCGACATGTCGTAGCCAGAGATTGAGCTGCCAGTTATTAGTAAGGTCTATGAACGATCTGATATTGGCTGACTGATTTGCACTGAGCCCCTCAATAAGTGATTCGGTATTTTTATCCCCTGTATGACTTCGTGCATCAACCTGCAATAGTGTGATGTCTGCTTTAATGTGCCAGTTTCGGGTTGGCTGCCAGTTGGTGGCTATTTCCAGACCGTAGGTTTTGGCGTCAGCACCATTGGTGATAAGAGCAGGAATTAATGCATAGGTAGAAAAGGGTGGATTGTTGCCAGGAATCAGGCAGGCATCTGAGGTGAGTGTGCTACCTGAAGGGCAGTTTTGAGTGAATGACAAACTGTGTAAATCATCATATTGGTACACGTAAGAGGAAAGATCGATCGACAATGCATTGTTCAGTTGCCGACGATAGCCAATATCAAACCCTGTTAACACTTCTGATTTGATCTTCTGGTTTCCTCCAATGAGTAAATAGCTTCCCTGAGGTAGTCTGGGGTCGCTGATAGGGCCGTTGACGGAATCTCTTTCAGTCACAGCGGGCGTTCTGACGGCTCTTGAAAGAACAGCCCAGGCCGATGACCGGGCATCTATAGACCAGAGCAGTCTCGCGTTTGGCTGGAATTCGTAACCTGTGGAAGTATGATGCTCAAGCCTTGCGCTCAAGGTCATCTGCCATTTGGGGGACAGTGTGATTTCATCCTGAATATAGGCACTGTAGAGCTCTTCTCTTGGACTGGTGTTGTTCACCGTGACGTAATTCATTTTGCTCAGGGTGTACCAGGAGGAGCGGTACCCCAGTCCCCAGATCAATTCCTGCTGCCCGGACCACTGGAAACGATGCTGGGATTCTATATCAAAAGTGTCCCTTTGCTCTTTGAGGCGATAGTCGTCATTGTCATAACGATCAAAATAGGTTTTAAGCGAAAATTGCTCATTATTTCCTAGCGTCCTCGTCCAGTGTGCCAGTATGTGCCCCCCCTGCTGATCTCTGCTTTTGTTCAGAAGGGAAACGGGTTTAACCGGAATGCTGTTGATATCAAGGAGTGTCAAAGGTGAGCGGGTTGTACCATTGTATAGTTCGCTCTGTACTTTGATCTCGTTGTTCGAATCCTTTTGCCAGTCCACGCGAAAGCCAGCCCGGTCTATTTTCCAGTCATCAAAGGCTTCGTTGCCTTGCTGGTCTGCCAACCCGTCTTTATGGAATGTCTTGTAATACGCTCTGTAGTAAGCCTTATCTCCTAACTGTCCACCATGGCGAAAACTACCAAAGGCTTTTTCTTGATTACCAGCCCCAAGCTGCAGGAAGTTGCCCTGTGTCTGGCTGGCTGATTTGGTAATGATATTAATGACACCGTTCATGGCGTTGGCTCCCCACAACGCAGCGCCAGGTCCTTTGATAACCTCAATCCGGTCAATATCTTGCAGCAGCGTATCCTGAACGTCCCAGTTAACGCCTGAAAAGAGTGGGTTATAGATGGTTCTGCCATCCATCATCACCAGAAGCTTATTGGCAAAAATGTAATTAAAGCCCCGGGCACTGATAGACCATGTATTGCTGTTCATCTGGGCAACCTGAAGCCCGGGCACCATCCTTAGAGCATCGGGAATGGTGGTGACCCCAGAACGCTGGATATCATCCTGGGTGATGATATAAACGGAGGCAGCCGAGTCCATAAGCCGCTGGCTCTTTCTTGAAACAGAGGTAACCTTCAGATTCATCACCTCTTCAAGGCTTAATGAAAGCAGTGCTTCATTCGATATTTTCTTTGCGGCAATGGATGGGGCTGATAACAAAAGAATGGCGGATGCTAGAAGGGCAGAGATCAGCTCGCGGCGAGGCTTCATAATTCCAGTCCCTGGATAATATGATGAGTCTCCTTTAACCGCTGAATAATGGAGCGTTAAATACAGCTTACCAATCTATAAAGTTTTGTATAAATAAAAAGCACTGGCAAGTGCTGTAATTTTTTTCTTTTGTCAGGTAGACACTCGGTAAAGCCCCGCCCTGAATTGAACAGGAGGAGGCTTTGATTTGATTGCGAAGGTTTCAGGCACGCAGGAGGCCAACAATATAAGAATCACTGGCTTTCAATCGCTGGATGGAGAGTTCGTCAAAGTCATCGACGACAGAATCCCTGACCGAAGGCCGGTTCAGAAGATTATCCGCCCATTGCTTCAGCCCGGGTGTGCCATCAAGAATCCCTGTCTTAAAGTGTCTGTCCAGAAACACAATGGAGCGGAAAACGGGGGCGAAGGCGGCATCAGCAAGGCTGAACTGATTACCATTGAAAAATGACTTTCCATCCAGTTGTTCTTCAAGTTGCTGAAGCAGTTGCATCAGGTTTGCGTGCTCTGAGTCATAGGTATCGCTGTCTTTTGCCATCCGAAGCCGATAGCCGGTCATCAGAATTGTCGAGCCAAACTCAATCCATGCCCGGTTGCGAGCCTTTTCAAGAGGGTCTTCAGGGTGCAGTGACGGAGGGGTTATTTCATCCAGATATTCATTAATAACAGCCGACTCGAAAAGAATATCCTTGCCGTTGATGCGCAACACCGGCACTTTGCCTGTCGGTGATATTTGCAGGAACCAGTCTGGCTTGTTTTCCAGATCGATATAGGTGATATCAAAGGGTATGCCTTTTTCCAGCAAAGTGATCACTGAGCGCTGAACAAAGGGGCAGAGTTTGAAGCTGATCAGTTCAATTTCAGGCATTGTATTCTCCCATTTTTGTCCTGAACTCATTGTGAGGTCATAAGTAACTGACCACACGAAATCATATATTTCTGACTCCTTGCTCAAGCACTCTGCTGCGTTGCAACTCTGGTCACATAGCTTGCTATGTTCCCTCCGTTGCGCCTTGCATAGCACTTGATCAATTAGCCATAAATATTCGATTTCAAATGTTCAGCTACTTAAAATAAAAAAGCAATGGAAACTTTTAATTAATAACGGTGGGAAGTGTGAATTATTGATTTTAATTAACATCGTCAAAATGAATAAATTGATTTTAGTTTAAAAAATAAATTTATTAAGCGCTGTATTGTTTTTGATCAAAACTTAATAAGTTAAATATTTTAATGATCTGGCTCAGGGCAGTTTTTTTAAATTTGAGGCATTATAAATGCATCTAATGAATTTGATGTCTTTTCAGGTCTACAGCAGTCACTTCAAGTGATCTCTCGATAACAACAACCATCATCGAATGACGTTTGTTTCCGCCCTGTGTTTTCAGGGCGTTAATGAGGAGCGATTGACTCAATCTGCCACAGTATTGTTGCAGAAACAGGTCAGTTCTGTGACAGCAAAAAAAGACACGCCCGGTTTTAGTAATTGATACCTTCTGGAAGTCTGAGCCATGCCGCTTAAAAAATTGATACCCATATCACTCATATTTCTTGTTCTGTTTTTCTTTCCTCATATGATTTTTCCGGAAGGACTGTTCAGTGTGCTGCAGCAGCGTGTACTGGCCATTTTCCTGCTGGCCACGATGATGTGGATAAGCGACGCTGTACCGGCTTTTTCGACATCACTGTTAATCATCATGCTACTGGTGCTGACGACGACCAACAGTGCGCCGTTTCCGCTTCGTGAAGCACTGGGTGATGATGCACTGCCTTACACATCTATTTTTAACGCGTTTGCATCACCCGTTATTATCCTGTTTCTGGGTGGTTTCTTTATTGCCATGGCAGCAGCCAAGTACAAGCTTGACCTCAACCTTGCACGGGTTTTGCTGAAGCCATTTGGTACACGTTTTGAAATCGTAATGCTGGGCGTCATGATCATTACTGCAGTGTTCTCAATGTTTATGAGTAACACGGCAACCAGCGTAATGATGCTGACCATCATGACGCCACTGCTGGCGAAAATGGACAGTGCCGATCCCGGCAGTCGTGCTCTGGTTATTTCCATTCCTATCGCGGCTAACCTGGGTGGTATGGGTACGCCTATCGGCACCCCGCCTAATGCGATTGCTTTCCGCTACTTTGTGGGTGAATACGCTCTGAGCTTTGGTGGCTGGATGGCGTTTGCTGTGCCAATTACAGTGATTCTGATTGCATTCAGCTGGTGGTTACTGCAGAAAATGTACCCGTCCAAAAGCAAAGAAATCAACATCACCATCGACTCTCAGTTTGAGACTGGCCTGAAGCCTTTCATTGTTTACGGCACAGTGGTTATGACAGTTCTGCTGTGGATGTTCTCCAGCTTCCATGGCATCAACGCCTATGCCGTTGCCATCATTCCTGTTGCCGTATTCAGCCTGACCGGTATCGTTGAAAAGAATGATCTGAAGAACATCAGCTGGGACGTTCTGTGGTTGCTGGCGGGTGGTATCGCCATCGGTACAGGTCTGGCGACGTCGGGTCTGGCGGAACAGGTCGTTAATCTGGTGCCGTTCGACAACTACAGTGGTGCCATGATTATTCTGGGTATCAGTATTCTGTGTATGGTAATGGCGACGTTTATGTCTCACACTGCGACCGCTAACCTGCTGATGCCGATTGCTGTGTCCATGTCTATTTCTGTCGCCAGTATTGCCGATCTGGGTGGTCTGGTTGTGATGGGTACTGCGGTTGCTCTGGCATCTTCTCTGGGTATGGGCCTGCCGATCAGTACTCCGCCTAATGCGTTGGCTCATGCTACAGGTCTGGTGGATACCAAAGACTTTATCAAGACGGCACGAATCATCAGCCCGGTGGGTGTACTGCTGATTTATGTGGTTCTGATAGCTCTGGCTTCCATCAACTTCTTCTGATTATCAGACGACAAAGACTAAACGACAAAGGTCAGTAATAGGTTTCTGACCTTTGTCACTCCTTTCGCAAGATTCTCAATTTGCTCAAAGGCCAATTCAATCATCACGACGCTCAGACACTATCTCCCCGGTGACAGCATCTACTTTTAACTCTCGCTTGACGTTGTCTCTGAATGCTTCAATCTCCCAGCGTCCCCGCTCCAGCTCAACGTCGATGATAGGGTGATAACCTTTCTTTTCGAGCATTTCGATCACTTTGGATAAAGGCTTGGCGTTATCAGGTAAAAGCTTACCGGCAAAGGCCAGAGGGGTTAGCAACACAGAGGCCAGCAAAACAGCTTTGAGAAGTTTGTTTTGTACACTTTTGTTGTTCATGAAGGGGACTCCTGACAGGTAGTTGAGCAAGTGTAGCTTGTTGCTGTCAGGAGCCTGTGACGATTTAGAAGTAACCAGCAGAGCCAAGAGCGACCATGCAGGCAAAAATCATCAGCACACCAATACTGCTGACAAATTTACCCATTTTGATGAAGTCCTTGCTGCCTACCATGCCGGTAGCGTGAGCCAGAGCATTCGGTGGGGTACTGATCGGCAGTGACATACCCATGGAAGCGGACAGTGCCACACAGATCACCACGACGCTTAGTCCACCGAAAGCATCCAGCCCGGTCAATACTGTGGCGATGGAAACAGCAATGGGCATCAGCAGGTTGGCCGTTGCGGTGTTGGACATAAACGTTGCCATTATCATGGCAACGATGGAGAGCATGAACAGAACCAGTACGATGCCCATAGTATCAAAAGGTATGGTGTGTACCACTGCACTGGCTAATCCGCTTCTTTCCAGACCGTAACCCAGCGCGATACCACCGGCGATCAGCCAGAGGACGTCCCAGTTAATCTGTTTGATGTCTTCTGTGGAGATAATGCCACACAGGGAAAAGACAATAACGGGTAACAAGGCGACGGTGTAGGAATTAATGCCGTGCAGGCTGGAAGTGATCCAGAGAATAATGGTGGCAGCGGTGGTGCCATAAACAATCAGGGCATCCCGACTCTGGTCAAATTCGCTGTCGATTTCCAGATGAATGTTGTCAATGCCGGTAGGGTAGACTTTGCGCAGCAACATCCAGCTAATAAAGATTAGAATGGCTGCCATAGGAATGGCAAACAGCATCCAGTCACCAAAGCCCATAGCGTACTCGCCTGTCAGATAGCGGAAAGCAATCGCATTAGGCGGTGTGCCAATAGGGGTACCAATACCGCCCACGTTGGCTGCAATGGGCACTGCCATGATCATACCTTTAACACCCAGATCATTGTGATCCATGCTTTTCAGAAGCGGCGTCAGCAGCGTCAGCATCATGGCTGTAGTGGCCGTGTTACTCATAAACATGGAAAAAATGGCGGTAATACCCATCAGGCCAAGCATTACTTTTGAGTAATCAGTACCAATGGGTTGCAGCAGCACCCGAGCCATATTGATGTCGAGTTTGTACTTGGTGGCGGCTATTGCAATAAAAAAACCACCCATAAACAGTATCACCACCGGTGCTGCAAGGCTGGACATGATACGAGAGTAACTGAGCATAAACTCAGGCTCCAGAGCTTCTTTCAGCATATAGGGTGCGCTGTCAGAAGTGGCGATACAGAGCAGACCAAGAATCGTTAATGAGGTGGCGTAGGCGGGCACTAATTCCGAGACCCATAACAGGGTAGCCAGTGCAAAAATAGCCATTACCCTCTGCCCCGCAACGGTTATTCCGCTGATCGGTATCATTTCTACAGGGAGAAAAAACAGAAAGAGGAATAGTACACCGATGACGGCGAGTTTTACATTACGATACATAAGGTCTACTAAGGCATTGTTTTTAAAAGGGATGATCTATTATGTTTTTTGTTGGTGTCGGCTGTTTTGGGCTGGATCAATAAAAGGGTAAATATTGACAGTTTGGTGGTAAGTGCTATCGAAAATGGCTGGTCTATGCTTTCTCTTTCGGCTAGTGGGAGAGAACAACGTGAAAAAACTGGTACAGGTAGGGACAGGGTTGTTGGTGGCTCTGTTGTTGCTGGCTGTTTTTGACACTATTGTTTTCGACACTGTAGAACAGGATACTGAATATTCATTGGGAAAAAAGGCTCGGATTCTTTTTCAGTTCAATAATCCTGACCACCAGAAGGTTCTGAATCACCCCACAAAACCTGTGCGAAAGTTGCCAGACAAATGCATTGATGCGCTGGTTGAGTCCATGCAGAAGTTTATAACGATCAATGTCGGGGGAATATCAGCCAATCAGGTGGGTGAACCTCTGCAGCTGTTTTTGCTGGCTGCACCTCCGGCAGTCAATAGCTCGACACCAGCCGAAGTCTTTATCAATCCTGTGATTACTCATGTATCAGACGACAAGGTTTGCTTCTGGCATGGTTGCCTGAGCGCGAAAGGACAACCGTTCGGCAAAACGGCGACCTGGAAAGAAATCACGATTCAGGCTCAGGATGCCGGTGGCAATACGTTTACCCGTGACCTGAAAGGTCTGGATGCCATTGTTGCCCAGCATGAATTTCGTCATCTTCTGGGGGGCGGTTATCATGAGCATGCCAACGAATTTTATGAGGAAATGGAGTTGATGCAGCGTATCTTCCAGAAAAAAGAGCGTTTTCTGGAAGCCTGTGACGATGATGCACCTTTTCTGCTCAGTGATTACCAGCCGGGAGAACGCATTCAAGACTTCGCTAAACGCACCGGCATTAGCTCTTCAAAGCCTGAAAAGCGTCCATAACCCGCTGTCTCGATGCTTTGTGATCGACAATGGGTAAGGGGTAATCCGGACAATCCAGAGACATCTGTCTGTTGTCACCATGAGGGGTGTGTATTCGTTTACTATCAAGGTTTGCCAACTCAGGCACCCACTGTCTTATGAATTCACCACTGGCATCGAACTTTTCAGACTGGCTGGTGGGGTTAAACATACGAAAGTAAGGTGCTGCATCGGTGCCGGTACTGGCAGACCATTGCCAGCCACCGTTGTTGGCTGCGAGGTCTCCGTCAATCAGGTGTTCCATAAAAAACTGTTCACCCAGTCGCCAGTCAATCAGCAGATTTTTGGACAGGAACATAGCGGTGATCATTCGCAGGCGGTTGTGCATCCAGCCCGTCGTGGTGAGTTGCCGCATGGCTGCATCAACAATAGGGAAGCCGGTTCTTCCTTCCTGCCAGGCTTTTAACGCGGATGGGTTGGTCTGCCACTGAAGCTGTTCTGTTTCCGGCTTGAATGCCCGGTGCATGGACACTCGCGGGAATCCAAACAGTATGTGTTTATAAAACTCTCGCCAGATCAGTTCACTAATCCATGTTGTGATGCCTTTATTGCCGGTATCCATTTCGCCATGGTTTGCCTGCAAAGCCTGATGAAAACATTGCCGGATCGACAGGGTGCCCGCTGCCAGCCAGGGTGACAGTGAACTGGTTCCAGCAATAGAGGGATAATCACGCTGGTTGTGATATTCCTCAATCGTCCCAGCTAAAAATGAATCCAGACTATTCTGAGCCGCTGCTTCACCAGCAGGCCAGTGATCATCTATATGGCTGGCCGTTGGCTTATACAGTTGCTCCAGTGATTCAGGATTAATGTGTTTGATGGATAAGGGTGCCTGTTGGACAGGGGCGGGCAACGGTTGAGTCTGCTCGGGCGTGATTTGTTGAAACAAGTATTTTTTGAAGGGCGTGAACACCTTGAAGTAATCGCCCTGTTTGTTGCGAAGGGTGCCCGGGATGAACAGTGTTTGCTGGTGATAACGATGACAGGGGATGCTTTGGTGGCGAAATAGACGTTCTGTGTCGTCATCCCGCTGTTGCTCATAAACGCCATACTCATCATTCAGCCAGAGTGACTGGCAGTGGTGTTTTCCTGACAGTTCCAACAGGGTTGCCGGTGCGTTACTGAATGATTCTGCAGAGGCTACAATCAGCGGAATGTTCAGCTTGGACAGCTCATTTTCCAGAGCCTTCAGGTTCTGCATCCAGAAGTAGAGTTTGTTATTACTGTCGTACTGAATTTTCCACTGCCCGGGAAACAGCAAATAAACACCAATAACCTGCGAACATTGCTGGCTGGCATGATACAGCGCGGGATTGTCCTGAACCCTGAGATCTGACCTGAACCAGACAAGTCCGGAGTTGTGTTGCATGAATGTCTGCCTGCCTGAGTATGTGATTACCTAAACCTATACGTAACCATAACAGCTTTGGATGAACGTGCTGAGTTTTGAATCTTTATTTTCCTAACGGTCAGTTTTTCACGACCTATACTGACTCACCGTAAAAAATAACAAGTCATCACAGGTCACAGGGTTCGTTCATGAAAAAGTGGTTGCTGTTTTCCGGGGTCTTTTTCGGAAGTGCATCCTTGTCTGTATGGGCTTCGGAGGTTTCGAACATTGTCATTGATGTACCGGAATCAGCATTGCCCTCCGAATCGGTCTCTCCTGTCTATCCAGTCAGTGTGCCCGCTTCCGATGCCGGTCAGTCACTTAGACAGATCATTGGTGTGACCGCTACCCGAAAAGGTGGCAAAGGTTTTGAACCGATCATTCGTGGTCAGCAACAGAGTCAGCTGAATGTTCTGATGGACGGGGCTTATATCTACGGTGCCTGCCCCGGACGAATGGATCCACCCACCACTTATGTCAGCAGGGCGGGTTATGACAAGGTCGAGGTGATACGAGGCTACGAATCCGTCACTCACGGGGCGGGTGGCTCCGGTGGTACGGTGCTGTTTACAAGGGAAGCCCCTGACTTTGACAATGATCGTGGGATAAATCTGCACCCGTCTGTGACTGGAAAAGCCTATATGGGGTATACCGGCAATTCCAATACCAAAGAGGTGTCACTGGTTGTAGCGGCAGGGAACTCTGAAGGCTGGCTACGGGCTTATGGCGGTTATCAGGACGCTGGCAACTACAAGGATGGGAAAGGTAATAAGGTCAGTTCTGCATTTCATTCAAAGAACGGTGGTTTGGTGATTGCAGGTGATGTGGCTGAATTTACCCACATGGAGCTAAACGTAGAAGCGGTTCGTGATGACGATGTGTATTACTCCGGCAATGGTATGGATGCGCCATGGGCAAAAGCCGATATCTGGCGTTTTAAAGCCCGTTACGATCAGTCATTTTTACTGTTTGATACTCTGGAGTTGTCCGCTTATCGTTCCGACGTTAAGCACCGGATGGATAACTTCAGTGTCAGACGACGAAAGCCTGATGTTGCCAATGGATTAAAAGCGCCTTCCAGTTCACTCACCTGGGGCGGACGTGTGCAGGGCTCTGTTTTTACTGACAGAAGTGAACTGCGGATTGGTCTTGATTATCAGGCTAACGACCGTGATGCCAAACGCTATAAAGTGGCTTTGGGTCAGGATAAAGCGTATCTCTATCAATCGCATATGTGGCCGGGTGTTGAGTATCGTCAGACAGGATTGTTTGCAGAACTGGATTATGAACTGAGTGATAAAGATCATCTCAGAATCGGTGGTCGCTACGATGATTTGAAGGCGGAAGCCACAAAAGCTTCCACTGCAACCCTAGGGATCAATGGCCCGAATGCACTTTACCAAAAGTATTACGGTTACCACGCTAAAAAGGTGAGTGAAGGTAACACCAGTGGTCTGGTGAGCTGGGTACACGATCTGTCTTCTGCAAACTCTTTTGAAGTTCGAGCCAGTCGCAGTGTCCGGACTGCTGATGCTTCGGAACGCTTTATTGCTTCCAGAGGTTCCTGCTGCCATGGCAGTGATGACTGGGTCGGTAATCCTCGAATCAAACCGGAAATACATCATCAACTTGATGCGGGCTATCAGCTTCAGGCATCACAGGTACAGTTCAGGCTGATGGCATTTGTGGATGAAGTGAATAACTTTATCTTACGTACATCCGGTGGAACGGGTTCGACACTGTATAAAAACGTCGATGCGCGTTTATATGGGTTGGAAATGGAGTCCAGCTACGATTTTGGGCATTGGCAGCCTGCCATAGGGTTGTCATGGACCCGGGGCGAAAATCGTGATGATTCGCACAATAAAAACCTGCCACAGATTCCTCCTCTGATGGGCAGACTGACGCTGGATTACAATGCGGGTGTCTGGTTGTTGGGTACCCGGTATGAATTTGCCACCCGCCAGAATAAAGTCGATAAGGCCAGCGGTCTCGATGCCGGTGAATCCTCTGGTTACGGTGTCATGCATTTTCATGGCTGGTATCAGATTGAAAAAGGCGTGAAATTACTGGGAGGTGTTGAAAATGTGTTTGACCGAACCTATGCCCTGCATGTCAATCGTGCCAGTCGAGACCCTTTCAATCCGGAAGCATTAAGAGTTAATGAACCGGGCAGGCAAGTATGGGTAGGCCTTGAGGTTCTTTTTTGAACGAAAATGCCCTGCATTGATGAGCAGGGCGTTTTAATGGTCTTCTGGCTATGACTTATTGAGTCACCAAAATTGCCAGAGCCGGTACAACAAAGAATGCCAGTGCCAGGTAGGCAAATGCGTAAGCTTTTCTCTTCACTGCAAGATCGGCCAGCTTGTCAGCTGCATACAGTGGAATCTCGCGCAGAGGCTTGATGCCGTAGATAAAGGCGACTGCAAACAGATTAAAGAACAAATGCACCATGGCAATCGTCATTGCAGGCATAGCTGCATCGGCTGAGATAGCAGTGGCCGCCAGAATAGCTGTGATGGTGGTACCGATATTGGCTCCCAGAGTCACAGGGTACACCTGACGTACGGTGAACAGGCCGCTGCCGACCATAGGCACCATCAGACAAGTGGTGGTGGTAGACGATTGAACCATAACAGTCATTGCAGCACCGGAAGCAATGCCTGAAACAGGGCCGCGACCAATGGATTTTTCCAGAACGTTCTTTGCTCTGCCGGTCATTACTTTCTTCAGCAGTTTACCCAGACGCACCACTGCCGAGAAAATCAGGAAGATACCAAAGGCAATCATCGCCAGACCACCCAGAGTGGCATCAGGCAACAGGTTGGCAAAGCCTTTAACGATGTCTTCAGCCGGAGCAGTCAAGAATTTCACGATATTGAAATTCATGCTCATGTCCTGACCACCCACCAGCATTTCTGCTATGGACAGGGAAAGTTTGCTCAGGAATCCGGTCATCAGTTCCAGCGGCAGAATAATCAGTACAGCCAGATAATTAAAGAAGTCATGAATGGTAGATGCTGCAAAAGCCCGCTTGAACTCTTTATTGCAGCCCATGTGACCAAGGCTGACGACAGTGTTTGTGATGGTCGTACCGATATTGGCACCCATAATCATCGGGATTGCCATATGTACGGGCAGACCGCCAGCGACCAGACCCACAATAATAGACGTCACCGTACTGGAAGACTGTACCAGTGCTGTTGCCAGCGTACCGGCAATCAGAGCCAGAAATGCGTTGTTCGCAAAGTTAAACAGTTCCGCAGCGTTGCCGCCCACCACCATTTTAAAACCGGAACCGACCACGCTCACTGCAACCAGCAGGCCGTAAATCCAGAGAATTACCTTTAACCAGATGCGCCCATAATGGCGGGTCATCATCTTGTCATTTGAACCGGTATTGAGTGCTGTCATTTCAGACATGTGTGTGCACCTTAGTGCGTTAATGATGATGGCGAAGGTAAAGGGTTTATGTTTCAGTAATATTACAGTCCTGACATTTTACTGAAATAATGTGACAGACTGTTTAGATTGGAGGGGCCACTGTTGAGTTCTGGTTCAAATTCAACTCAATAAAACTTGTTTTCTGTTTGTGAAAACTGGTATTGATTAAATAGTCATCAATAAGACAAGGAATGTCTGATGAAGAAGCAAATTATTCCCTTTGCAGGTTTGTTGCTATTAGCAGACGGTACTCATGCGACCACTACGGATGTGGGAGCAGGGTTAGGTACACTGGGTGGACAGCTGACATTTACCAATACCATGGACGAGGAGTATGCACTGAGGCTGCAGGTAAATGGCTTCAAATATAATTATGAGTTTAAAGAAAGCGGTGTCACTTATGAGGGTGATCTGAAACTGGTCAGTGCAGGCGTTTTGGGAGACTGGCACCCCTGGAAAAGTGACTTTCGTTTTACTCTGGGGGCTTATTACAATGGCAGCCAAATGGATGCTGATGCAAAAGCCAGCAATGGTACGATCAGCATTAATGGTACTGCCTATGACGTCAATACAATAGGCGGGTTGGAAGCTGATCTGAATGTCAAAGAGTTCAGTCCTTATATTGGCTTGGGCTTTGGTGGAGTATTAGGCGAAAGTCGTTTTCTTTACAGTTTTGATATCGGTGTACTGTATCAGGGCAAGCCGGATATTGGACTCAAAACTACAAAAAGTGTGAATGATGCGACACTGGCCGCCAATATAGAAGCACAACGGAAAAAGTTGGAAGACGAACTGAAAACGTTCCGCTGGTATCCGGTGGTCGGGTTTGCGATTCATTACCCGTTCTGAATGGTTTTGCGTCTTAGTGGGTTTGGCAATGGGATGATTGCGCTATAGTCGATACCGATAATTTGAATGACTGGTATTGTCTGTGGCTTTCAAGTATTTGCTTATCAGTTGTTGGTTTTTTCTCTGCTCCACGCTGCTTTCTGCGAGCGAAGTTTCACCCTGTCAGCCTTATTCTCTGGCGCCCCCGAATCATGAATACAGAGAACTGCTTATGCAGGATTGTCTTCAGTATATCGAAACCAGAGCGCGAGATTTCTACCGCAAGCAGGACGTTTTTCATAATGAAAGACATGGTGAGCGGGTTGTTGCTTACGCCCTGAGCATCAACCGGGTCGAGCAGGCAGACCGGTTTCTGGTTGAAGCAGGAGCCTGGCTGCATCAGTTTCATGACCACCTGCATGAGCTGCGGCAGCTGCTGGATAGCACAGGACTTGATGAGTTTATAAAAGAGCAGTTGTTTCAGATTGTCAGGTTGTGTCGTCCACACCTTATTAATGAGCAATCGCCGCTTGCTGCCAGAGTCGTGTTTGATGCTGATGCCATGGATCTGATGGGCGCTTACGGTATCACCAGAGAACTGTCCTGTAACCTGCAGATCAGGGGTATGAACTATCAACAGGCAGTTCAAGCCACCCGTGATGTACAACGCCTGTTTGAAGAAACGCTAAGCACTCCGACCGGCAAAGCGCTTGCCCATGATCAAATTGTTGCTGCCAGAGCTTTCTGGTCTGATTTCGACCTTCATAGCTCCCCTTGACCTTCCAGTGACGGGAAGGTTTATCCTTCACATTAGTGAATCAATTAATTAATGGGAGCAGGTCGTATGAAACTCGAGACGATCAGCCTGTCTGTACCCGACATGAGTTGTGCAGGCTGTGTAGCTAAAGTCGAAAAGGCGCTTAAATCTGTTGAGCATGTCCACGATGCCCGGGTCAACCTTGCAGAAAAAACCGCAGAAGTGGATGTGGACTGTCAGCCTGATATTGTGGCTCTGTTGCAGTCGCTCGAAGCCATCGGCAAGCCTGGCTCGTTGATTGACAGTGAAGAAGACAATCGTCGTCAACAGGAACAGCGTGATAAGGAACGCTATCGCTATCTGTTGAAACACGGCTTGTTTGCTCTGGCAGTCAGCATTCCATTGATGTTGTCGATGTTCTTTATCCCGATGAGTGTTCATACGCCACAGGATCAGTGGCTATGGGGCAGTGTGGGGATTGTAACACTGGGCATTCTGGTGTTTTCCGGGCGTCACTTCTTTAAAGGGCTGGTGGATTCGATTCGCCACGGCTCTGCTTCCATGGATACGCTGATTGCACTGGGCACCGGAACCGCCTGGATTTATTCCATGGCGGTTGTGCTCTGGCCCGAATGGTTTCCTGTCGCGGCCCGGCATGTGTATTTTGAAGCCTCTGCCATGATCATTGGTCTGATCAACCTCGGGCAGGCGATGGAGTTGCGGGCAAAAGGCAAAACCAGTTCAGCCATTAAACGACTGCTCGGGCTTCAGGCGAAAACGGCTCGTCTTGTGCGTGATGGTGAAGAGGTTGATGTACCGGTTGCAGCAGTAAAGGCTGGCGATATTATCCGTGTACGTCCTGGTGAGCGAATACCGGTCGATGGTCGGGTAACCAGTGGTTCAACGCTGGTGGATGAATCCATGCTCACGGGTGAGCCTTTGCCAGTGAGTAAAGGCGTTGATGATGAAGTGGCAGCGGGTACGCTGAATAAGAACGGCTCCATTCTGTTTGTGGCAGAAAAGGTGGGCAGTGATACAGCGCTTGCTCATATCATTCAACTGGTGAAGCAGGCACAAAATGCCAAAATGCCCATCACCCGACTGACCGATCAGATTTCTTCGGTGTTTGTGCCTGTTGTTATTGTCATTGCCATTCTTTCCGCGCTGGTCTGGTATTTCGTTGGTCCGCAACCAGCTATTGCCCATGCTTTTGTGGTTCTGACGACAGTATTGATTATTGCCTGCCCCTGCGCACTGGGACTGGCAACACCCATGTCGGTGATGGCGGGTGTTGGCAGAGCGGCAGAACTGGGCATGCTGGTTCGCAATGGTGAAGCTCTGCAGAAAGCCAGTCAGTTAACGACAGTGGTTGTGGATAAAACAGGCACTGTGACGGAAGGTGCTCCGGCAGTGACCGATATTCTGGTAGCGAACGGTATCAGTGAAGAACAGCTGTTGGAACTGGCTGGCAGTCTTGAATCAGCATCAGAACACCCTCTGGCTGAAGCGATTGTTTCTGCAGCCAGAGAACGTTCCCTGACGCTGACAGAACCGGATGATTTTGCCATGAAGTCCGGTTTTGGTATCTCGGGACAGGTGAATGATCAGACTGTTTTGTTGGGTAATGCAAAATGGATGACGGCGAATAAACTGTCACACGACGACTGGCAGGTAAAAGCGGATCAACTGGCTGATGAAGGCAAAACACCGGTGTTCATTGCACTGGAAAATAAGGTTGCCGGTATTCTGGCCATAGCTGACCCGGTACGTTCAGACTCCAAAGCGGCGATTGAGCGCCTGCAGTCTGCCGGAATCAAGGTGGTGATGCTGACCGGAGATCACAGAAAAACCGCACAGGCAGTAGCGAAACAGGTGGGTATTGAAGAGGTTCATGCCGAAGTCTTGCCTGCAGATAAAGCCTCCCATGTAAAAGAGTTGCAGGAAGCGGGTGAAAAGGTAGGAATGACCGGTGACGGCATTAACGATGCACCGGCACTGGCTCAGGCTGACGTTGGTTTTGCCATGGGTTGTGGTACCGATGTAGCCATTGAGTCGGCGGATATCACCCTGATGCGATCTTCATTACACGGTTTGGTGGATGCGGTGCTGCTATCCAGAGCTACTCTGAAAAATATACGACAAAACCTCTTTGGTGCGTTTATTTATAACACTCTGGGCATTCCGGTAGCGGCAGGCGTTCTCTACCCACTGACGGGTATGCTGTTAAACCCTGTAGTGGCTGGTGCTGCAATGGCTTGTTCATCGGTTACGGTGGTTACTAATGCTAACCGGTTAAGGAAGTTTAAGGCGGGTTAAAGCATTTACAGAGCAGCAAGCCGATGAATGGTTGCTGCTCTGTAAACCTAATAAATTAACGAATAATTGTAAGAAGTCCGGTCATTAATATTGCGCAGCCCACGGCGATAAATAGAACGCCGGTCAATGACAGGATTGCAGCATTCATCCTTCCCAGTTTCTGTTGGACCGAAGAAGAAGACAGCACCAAAGCAAGGAATGAAAACCAGAGCATAGAGAGGCCGAACATTTCAAAGGCCATTAATGCTTTAAAGGTGAACGAGCTGGAAACAGTGACGACACTACTGAAAATACTAATGAAATACACCAGGGCTTTTGGATTCAGGACGTTCGTTGCCAACCCCTGAAACCAGATGGTCATGCTGTTCGGGCTGATGTTTGGTTGAGCTGGCTGGCCTTCAGAAGGCGCCGTTGTAAAAGAGTGATGCTGACGTGCAGATTTCAACGAGCTAATGCCCAGGTAAAGCAAAAAGCTGCCACCACAGAATTGCAAAACGGCTTTAATCCACGGAACTTCCTGTATCAGTACACTCATGCCGGTCAATGCCAGAATCGTGTGCACCAGAATGCCACAGGAGATGCCAAAGGCTGCCCACAAGGCTTTTTCTTTCGAAAGCCTGATGCTGTTATTCACAATGAGTGCGGCATCCGGTCCCGGTGACATCAGGGCAATAAGGTGGGTCGCCCCAATAATAAGAAACGGATGTTCCATAAAAGTCATTATTTTTACCTGTGTACAACAAATAGGTTTTGAATGGTTTGCTCTAAAAGCGTTTATTCGAGCAGTGTACTGGTTGATAATCGTATGGTTGAGTATTTATCCAGTGATTAAAGTAGCACGATGAACATCTCCAAAGTAGCGTCCAGAACCGGGTTGACCAGTAAAACCATCCGATACTATGAAAGTATTGGCCTGATTGAGGCTGCCCGACGTCTGGATAATGGCTACCGGGACTATTCCGAACAACAGCTTCAGGAGCTGAAGTTTGTCCAACAGGCCAGAGTTCTGGGCTTTTCGCTGGATGAATGTCGAGAACTGCTGGAACTCAACCGGAACAAACAACGGCGTAGCGCCGATGTTAAAAAAATCGCCGGTGAGAAACTGGCAGACGTTGAGACAAAAATTCAGCAACTTCAGGCCATGAAATCCGGTCTGTGTCGATTGATTGAAAGCTGCGCCGGTGATGAAAATCCGGACTGCAGCATTTTAACCGCACTGTCAGATCAATAATTAAGCCGAAGCAATGGATGCAATGGCGGTGAATTACCCGCCTGAATTCTGCCTAAACGTTCAAATCCAAAACGTTCGTAAACCCCGAGGTTTCTTGGGTTGCATGACAAAACGAAAAGCTCCCGGGCCTGATTGCCGGTTTGTTCCAGCGAATGTTCCAGCAGGGCAGAGCCAATGCCTTGTTGCTGGCAGTCCGGATCGACGGCAATGATTGACAATACCCACAGGGATGATGGTGGTCGTAGATTGAAATATTGCCGGTCCATTTCTTTAACGTCTTCCAGACGGGAAGGCGCAATGCTGGTTTGATAGATTCGTATTTTTTTTCCAGATCGGGCTGAACACCGGGTGGCAGCCAGAGTGCGGCCGCTTTTCCATCTTCCGTCATGTACGTTGTTCTGCAGCCAATGGCCTTGCCACCAATGATTTCCATCACCAGAGGCCAGATACTCATACGCAGGTTTTTGTCTGGATAGAGCCAGGAAACATAAGGATCATCAGCAAAGGCTTTAGCCAACATGCTGAAAATAATGGTACGATCCGATTCAGTTGCTGTGACTATTTTCATAAATAGTTGTTTCCAGAATAATTTTATTGATGCAGCAGCTGCTTCCTTATACAGGCAGTCTCCCTGGTCTTGGTGCCCGGTAGTTCTGATCTTTGATTGTTAATTAAGTTCCGGATTTTAATAAAAAGATAAATAAGCGGGAGTCATTATGGCACTACAACTGATTGATACCGGATTATTGCGGGAACAGGCGTACATCAATGGGCAGTGGACTTCTGGCGATGAGAATACTATTGATTCGATACCTGTCACTAATCCGGCCACAGGAGAAGTGATTGCCCACGTGCCCCGGCTGGGAGAAGCCGAGACCATCAGAGCGGTTGAAGCAGCAGAGCAGGCAATGACTGGCTGGCGGCGAAAGACTGCCAAAGAAAGGGCTGTTCTGCTCAGACGCTGGCATGATCTGATGCTGGAACATCAGGATGATCTGGCAAAACTGATGACCGCTGAACAGGGTAAACCCCTGCCACAGGCGAAAGGCGAGGTGGCTTATGGTGCATCGTATTTAGAATGGTTTGCGGAGGAGGGTAAACGGGCTTATGGCGACATTGTTCCTTCTCATGCCAATGATAAACGCATACTGGTCACCAAAGAGCCTGTAGGTGTCGTTGCGGCGATTACACCGTGGAACTTCCCTTCAGCCATGATTGCCCGAAAGGCGGCTCCGGCTCTGGCAGCAGGTTGTACGATCGTAATAAAACCGGCAGAGGTTACACCACTGTCTGCTCTGGCTCTGGCAGAACTGGCGGATCGGGCAGGCATTCCGGCAGGGGTTGTGAATGTGGTGACCGGTAAAGCATCGGCTATAGGCGGAGTGATGACATCTCACCCGTCGGTTCGCAAACTCTCCTTTACCGGTTCGACTCCTATTGGCAAGCTTTTGATTAAACAGTGTGCCGACACCGTGAAGAAAGTGTCTATGGAGCTGGGAGGCAACGCACCTTTTATTGTGTTTGACGATGCTGATATTGATAAGGCAGTTGAAGGCGCGATGGTCAGTAAGTATCGGAACTCCGGACAAACCTGCGTGTGTGCCAACCGGCTGTTTGTTCAGGACGGTGTTTATGATGAATTCATAGAAAAATTTGTTGCCAAAGTCAGGGAGCTCTCGGTTGGCGATTGTCTGGTTGAAGACTTTGATCAGGGGCCTTTGATTGATCGGGCAGCGGTTGAGAAAACCGACGAGCACGTTCAGGATGCGATCAGTAAAAACGGGCGTCTGCTGTGTGGTGGCGAACAACACGTTGCAGGAGAGCTGTTTTATACCCCCACGGTTATTGCCGATGCTACGCCGGACATGCAGTGTTACAAGGAGGAAACCTTCGGGCCTCTGGCGCCAGTGTTCCGCTTTAAGGATGAAGACGACGTGATTCGTATGGCTAATGATACCGAATATGGTTTGGCGTCTTATTTTTATGCCAACGATTTGCGTCGTGTATTTCGGGTGGCTGAAGCCTTGGAATACGGTATGGTTGCGGTTAATGAAGGCATTCTATCCACGGAGCTGGCACCTTTTGGTGGCGTAAAAGAGTCCGGAATGGGACGGGAAGGTTCCCGCTACGGCATTGATGACTATCTGGAAATCAAATACATCCTGTTGGGTGGAATGTGAGCTTCTGCACTATCAGGCAACAGCTCTGTCTGATAGTGCATCCTCAAGCCTGATAGTGCCTCTTCAAGAATAATAATACGACCACAATGGAATGGTTATGCCCACCAATGTAAGAACCCTGTTTTTTGCACAGGCATTCGCCATGTGCGCCACGCCGTTGATGATTTTTTCTGCTGCTCTGGCTACCCATGATTTTGCTCCGTCGCCTCAATGGACAACCCTGCCTGTTGCTGTGCTGGTGATTGGTATGGCGTGTTCGGTGTATCCGGCTGCTCACCTTGCGGCACGTTGGGGCAGGAAGCGACTGTTTTTAACCGCCATGTTTTCAGGTGCCGTTTTCTCACTGGTTGCCATGTGGGCCGTCATGCAGGCTTCGTTCGGACTGTTTGTGTTTGCCAGTGCGGGCTTAGGATCAGTGGGCGCGGTTTCGCAGCAATTTCGTTTTGCGGCGATGGAAAGCGTGGAGCCTCAACAAAGACCGGTGGCGGCTTCAAGAATTCTGGTAGCCGGTTTGATTTCGGCCTGGCTGGGGCCGGAGTTGGTGATCTTTGGCCAGTACTGGTTTTCAGGGGTTTTCGAAGGTGCCTTTGCCCTGCTCGGAGGATTGTTCCTGCTAGCGTTGTTGATACTGCTGGCGGGGTATCGAAATTCCCGTAGTCCACAGGGTAAAGCGGAGAGCCACTCTGGCAGTATCAGTGCATTGATAAAACGAAAAGGATTCCTTGTCGCAGCTTTCAGTGGCGCTGTCGCCTACTGCGTGATGGGGCTTATTATGACAGCGACGCCCACCAGCATGAGTCATATCAATGAATTCTCGCTGGCGGAAACCAAGTGGGTGATTCAGAGCCATATTATGGCCATGTTTGTTCCGTCATTGTTTGCGGGTTGGCTGGTGCAACGGTTGGGTCACAAACGTATGATTATCATTGGTCTGGCGGCTTACCTGATATGTGTTGTGCTTGGTGTAATTGATCAGTCGTTTATGCATTACTGGTGGGCGCTGGTATTGCTGGGAGTTGGCTGGAATTTTCTGTTTGTGGCGGGTACGTCATTATTGCCTGAAGTGCATTCCGAATCGGAAACGGCAAAAGCTCAGGGCTTAAATGACTTTATGATTTTTGGCTGTCAGTCTGTCGCGGCTTTGACATCGGGCTTGCTGCTTCATGCCATTGGCTGGGTGGGACTGTTATTGGTCACCGTGCCGGTATGTCTGGCTATGCTGGGTCTGGTGATGAGCTGGAATCAAAAAATCAGTGAGACGGAATTAGCCTAAACTTCATAAACCCATAGCGATCATGAGGAGATGACTCATGAGTCACAATGTTCTAACTGAGGTGCTGACTGCCAGCAAACAGTGGGTCAGGCATTTTAACCAGGGCGATGTCGATTATTGTGTTTCCGGTTATTTGCCCGATGCCGTTATGAAGGCTGATCCAATGGGAGAGTACGTCGGCAAAGGCAATATAGACAACTTCTGGCGTCCATTTATTCAGTCCGGTGCGTCTGATTTGCAGTATTCGGATATCTGGCTGAAACAGGTAGACAGTGAAACCGTTCACCTGGGGGCGAACTGGTCTATGAATGTGGGAAAAGGCATTATAACTCTTGAAGAATGGGTAAAAAACGACGCCGGTGTATGGAAACTGTCGCAAGACTTCTTTGAAGTAAAGGAACAGTATTAAGAAGCCGTCTTAAAAGTCATGCTGCTACTGCGGTCTGCGTTAAACGGGTCTAAAAAGACAATTTTGCTTGTTAAATAGCTGGCTATTCGCGTCGCAAAATTGTCTTTTTATCCTCCGTTTCACTTGATCCTCGCTACGCGCAGACTTTTAAGACGGCTTCTGGGTACTCAACGGTTTTCCGTGCAGGGACGCTTAAACCGGTTTCATTTTTGCCTTCAGTAAAACAGCCAGTCCTTTCCACAACACCAGTACAACAGGCAGGGCAACCAGCAACCAGGCTGCGCAGGCCGCTGAAATAGCCAGACCATACTGTTCCAGAAACAGGCTGAAGTTGTTTTTTGCCAGAGTGAAAATATCCACAGGGTTTACTGAAATACGCTTCAGCCCAAACAGATACTCCCCCAGACGTATAAACGGAATGAACAGAATAAACTGCAGAGGATAACCACAGTAATTGGCAATCTGTATGGCGACCTGATTGAGTCGCAAAACGCCTGCAGCCAGCACACAAAGCAGCGTGGTGATCCCAAACACGGGAAAGAAGCCCAGTACAAAGCCCACAGATAAACATAATGCCAGAGCGTCAGGGTTCAGCCCTTGATTCAGTAAAGCTTTTACGGGCGATAGGATCCGATTTTGAACAAAAGAACTCAAAAGAACTTCCTGCGTTTACCGTGTACGTTGGACTGCGATGAAAACCTTATATTGAAATAGTAACATGGCAGAAGATCAACCCTGACCGAGATTCTGTTTATGTCCTCAACCACAGTGATCGTGGCAGCTATTGTTGCGGCTATTGTTGCAGTATTGTCCTCTTTACTGAGCTGGCTGATAGCGCGGCAAAAAAATGTGCGCATGCAAACCGAACTGGAAACCATGCTAAGTAGTGAGCAGGATCGGGTCGCCGAACGTGACCAGCGCATCCGGCAGGGTGAAGACGACCGGGCGCGTTTGCTGGAAAGGGTTGAGGTTGAGAGGGAAAACCGAAGTGAGGCTGAACAGGCGGTAAGAGAGTTAAGAACACGTCTGGACGTTCAGCAACAACATCATGAGCAGACCTTGAAAGAGCTGGAAGAGAATCGGGAAACCCAGAAGCAGGCGTTTCATCATATTGCCAATGAAATTCTGGAAGCCAAAGGCAAGCTGTTTTCTCAGCAACATCAGGAACGTCTGGATACTTTGCTTACTCCGTTTAAAGAGCAACTGGTAGATTTTCGCAATAAGGTAGAGCAGGCACAAAAGGCAGACATTGAAGGGCGGGCTGCTCTGAAGCAGCAGTTGGAAACGCTTCACAGCCTGAACCAGCGTATAACCGATGAAGCCGGTAACCTTGCCAGAGCCCTTAAGGGCGATAAAAAACTACAGGGTAACTGGGGGGAACTGCAGGTCGAGAAAATCCTTGAAAGCAGCGGCCTGATTAAAGGCGAAGAATATGAAAGGGAGGCTAATTTCAAAGACGATGATGGACAAAATAAACGACCGGATTTTGTCGTTTATCTGCCTGAAGGCAAGCACCTGATCATTGATTCCAAGGTGTCGCTGGTGGACTACATGAGCTATGTGAATGCGGAAGATGATGAGGAAAGACAGGCAGCCCTGTCACGACACATTGTCAGCATTCGCAATCATATTAAAGGTCTGGGTGATAAGGACTACCCCAACCTTTCTGGCGTTAAAACCCCTGACTTTGTCTTTATGTTTATGCCAGTGGAACCGGCTTTTATTGCTGCTTTTCAGCATGACCAGAAACTGTTTAACGACGCCTTTGAACAGAATATTGTGGTGGTAACACCGACAACCTTGCTGGCAACGCTGAGAACCGTTGCCAACCTCTGGACGATTGAACGACAAAATGCCAACGCCCGAAAGCTGGCAGAGCGTGCGGGTTTGGTTTACGACAAATTAAGAGTTTTTGTTGAAAAGATGGAAAAGCTCGACACCCAGCTGACCACCGCCAGAAACACATACGACGAAGCGATGAATACCCTGAAACAGGGGCGTGGAAACCTGATTTCGCAGACGAATGAGTTTGTTGCTCTGGGGGTACGGGTGAAGAAGGAGTTTTCACGACAAACACTGGATACATCCGATTTGTCCCAGTTGCCGGAAAAGGAATAATTTATGAAGAACGTTCTGATTACCGGATGTTCATCCGGTCTGGGCAGAGCTCTGGCTATCGAGTTTGCAAGACAGGGCTGGCAGGTCTGGGCGACTGGTCGAAAAAAAGAAACCCTGTCCGATCTGGTTCCGTTAGGCATCAAGGCAGAGGAACTGGATGTCACCAGTGAAAAACAGGTCTGCCAACTGATTAGTCAGGTGGCAGCTGAGGGTGGGATTGATGTGCTGGTCAACAATGCCGGTTACGGCGCCATGGGGGCAACCGTTGAGATGCCGGAAACGGAAGTTCGTATGCAGTTTGAAACCAATGTGTTTGCTCCCCTGAAACTGGTTCAGGCGGTGGCACCTGCCATGATAGAAAGACGATCCGGAACGATCATAAACATCGGCAGTATTTCCGGTCAGGTTGTAACCCCTTTCTCCGGAACCTATTGCGCCTCCAAAGCCGCGTTTAATTCGTTCTCGGATGCCTTGAGAATAGAGCTGAAGCCTTTTGGTATTGATGTCATGAGTGTAAAACCGGGCGCAATTCGTTCCCGTTTTGCTGAAAACGCGAAGCAGGCACTGGCAAGAGCCTTACCTGAAAACTCGTTTTACAAACCGGTAGAAAAAGCCTTATGGAAACGAGCCAATGCTTCTCAGGATCGCCCGACTTCTGCAGAGCATGTTGCCCGGGTCATTGTGAGTCGGGTAAAAGCAGGGAAAGCATCGGGGTCGTTGAAGTTGGGTAATGGCAGTCGAAGCCTGCCCTTTTTGCAATGGCTGCTTCCTGAGAGCGTATTTGAGTGGGTGCTGTCCCGTGTATTTCAACTTAATCATTTGAAATGATAGGGGTTTTCCGAGAGTTCTAACTTTTTTGGCATTTTGCCTTTGCCTTTTAGTAAACACTGCTATAAAGTACGCCACCTGTTCGCAGCGACAAACTTTCTTCGAAAGCAGCAGCGATAACGGTGAGGTGTCCGAGTGGCTGAAGGAGCACGCCTGGAAAGCGTGTATACGTTAACGCGTATCGAGGGTTCGAATCCCTCCCTCACCGCCAGATCAAAATTGGTTGGTGTTGAATTGATCAATTAAGTGGTGTAAAAAAAGCCACGCAACAAATTGCGCGCTCGTAGCTCAGCTGGATAGAGTACCTGGCTACGAACCAGGCGGTCGGAGGTTCGAATCCTCCCGAGCGCGCCATATTCAAAAGCCCACATCATACGATGTGGGCTTTTTTCGTATGGGCTGTTTTTATTTTTTCCAGACAGGACTGGCAATAGCAGGTTGCAGGCTGCTTGGGTAATGGCAGTTTAACGGCTTCTGATTTGGAAGAATGCTTTGACGACATGCACCAGCATTGTTCTGGTGGTTTTCCCAGAGAGATAGCGCACAGGTTTGGCTGTCCACAGCCCGGACAGAGATTAGATGTTTTCACTTGGTCAGATCAGCATAAAACGTTGGCTGTCTATGCTACCTGTTCATGATTTATTTCTACAGCCTTCCGGCAACAGGCAAGCCAGCTAAGTCACTGACTTGCCTGTACAACTATCGACGTTTACGTCGGTTCTTCTGAGCCTTGGAAGAACGGTTATTCCATTGTCCACCTACTGCCTTCTGATATTTTTTCGCTGGTCTGGCTGTAGCTCCTTTCCGTTTTGACTGGCGAGGTTCTTCGTCAGGTACCAGTTGATGTGCACCATTACCGATCAGGTCGGTTCGTCCGAGCTCTTTGAGAGCCTGACGCAGGAATGACCAGTTTTTAGGATCATGGTAACGCAGGAATGCTTTCTGAATACGACGGTGGTGCAGCTCTTTGTGAGTATCAAGCTCTTCACTCTTGTAGGAAACCTTTTTCAGCGGGTTACGACCTGAATAATACATTGCCGTAGCCAGAGACATGGGCGATGGATAAAAGGTTTGTACCTGATCAATACGGTACTTGTTCTTCTTCAGCCAGATTGCCAGATTGATCATGTCTTCGTGCTCACAGCCCGGATGTGCAGCAATAAAGTACGGAATCAGGTATTGCTCTTTGCCAGCCTCTCTGGAGAAATGATCAAACATCTTCTTAAAGGCATAGTAAGTTTCAATGCCTGGTTTCATCATCTGATTCAGTGGGCCTTTCTCGGTGTGCTCCGGTGCTATTTTCAGGTAACCGCCCACATGATGTGTCACCAGTTCCTGTATGTATTCGGGGTCGTGTACCGCCAGGTCATAGCGCAACCCGGATGCAATAGCGATTTTCTTGATGCCGGGAATCGCACGAGCTTTACGGTAAAGCTGTGTCGTGTGCTGGTGAGAGGTTTCAAGGTTTTTGCAGATACCCGGGAACACACAGGATAAACGACGACAGTTTGCCTGAGCTTTTTCTTCCTTACAGAACAGGCGGTACATATTGGCAGACGGGCCGCCAAGGTCGGAAATCTGTCCCGCGAAACCGGGTACTTTCTCGCGAATATCTTCCAACTCACTCAGGATCGATTCTTCAGAACGACTCTGGATAATTCGACCTTCATGTTCGGTAATAGAACAGAAAGAACAACCGCCGAAGCAGCCCCGCATGATATTGACCGAGGTTTTAATCATGTCGTAAGCCGGGATTTTAGCATTGCCATAAGCAGGATGGGGTCTGCGCTGGTAACTCATTCCAAACACGCCATCGATCTCGCTGGTTTCCAGTGGAACCGGCGGCGGGTTAATCCAGACATCGCGGTTGCCGTGCTTTTGCACAAGAATCCGCGCATTATGCGGATTGGCTTCCTGGTGCAGTACCCGTGAGGCATGGGCATAAAGCGTCGGATCCTTTTTGACTTTTTCAAACGACGGTAGTCTTATGAAGCTTTTGTCCCGGTCAAAATCAGCTTTGCCTGTAAGAGGTTGTGGAATAATTCGCAACGGCTGAGGCTCTGTGACTTCAGACTGTTTTGATTGGCACTCATCTTCAGGAATGTACTCGTATGGGCTGATGCCATAAGCTTCCTGCAGTGATGAGACATCCTTGGGCCAGTCAACCCGTGAGCTGTCAATTTCAGTCCAGCCTGCCGGCAGGGCTGATTTAACGACAGCGGTTCCACGAATATCCTGAATATTTTTAATGGCTTCACCGTTTGACAGACGCCAGGCAATTTCAGCCATTGCCCGCTCTGCGTTGCCGTATAACAGGATGTCTGCGGTAGAATCCACCAGTACAGAGCGACGTACCTGATTGGTCCAGTAGTCATATTGGGCGATTCGTCGAAGGCTGGATTCAATACCACCAAGGATAACCGGAACGTCTTTATAGGCTTCTTTGCAACGCTGACTGTAAACCGTCACGGCTCTGTCCGGACGTTTGCCTGCTTTGGCATCCGGTGTATAGGCGTCATCATTACGAACTTTAAGATCAGCAGTATAGTTGTTGATCATGGAGTCCATATTGCCAGCTGTTACGCCATAGAACAGATTAGGCTTTCCCAGTCGTTTAAAGTCGGCATCGCTGGTCCAGTCAGGCTGGGCAATAATACCGACACGAAAGCCTTGTGATTCAAGAAAACGACCAATGACTGCCATACCAAAGCTGGGGTGATCGACATAGGCGTCACCTGTAACGATGATAATATCGCAGGAGTCCCAGCCCAGTTCGTCCATCTCTGCACGGGACATTGGTAAATAGGGGGCTGTGCCATAACATTCCGCCCAGTACTTGGGGTAGGAAAACAGATCAGGCGCACAGGCTTTGGTCTGCAGAGATGATTTGGTCATAGAAGTCTGATTTTTCAAATGAACAGGGAAGGGCGGTTATTTTTTCAAAAAAGGCTGCGATGTTATAGCCTGAGAAACAGTTTATTTATTCGTTTAACCGCAGAAAGGTTAAGGGTTTGTAGCGCAAATAAAAAGCCGGCTACACGAGCCGGCCCTGATTCGACCTAAGGCTTAAGCCCCTCTAAAGCGTGACACCAGAGCGTTCTGAATCTTCTGGTCTTCCTGTATTCTTGCTGTTTGAGCAGGAACATCCAGAAGTGACTTTGTTAATCCTGTTGTGTCAGGATTATCCATAAGTGCAATAATCGCTTCACCACCAGACAGCCCCTTAACAATCTGCTTAAGTGATTTAAGATCGCCAGACTCAAGTGCTGCAATGGCTGCTTCGAGTTTTTCCTTGTTTTCCCCGGCGGCTTTCATTTGCTGCAATAGCTTCATCATCTCCTGATGGGAGAGAGCCGTTTCGCTGATACCAAGTCCTTGCATGGCTGCCGATACTTCAACGTCAGAAGCAGGAACTTTCTGCATTGAGCCTTCGGACTCCAAAGAGTAGGATTCAGTTGGTCCAAGTGATCCAGACGGAATGTTGGGTTCGCCTTCGAGAGGTTTGCCTGAACTTGGCTCAATACCAATGCTTTTTAGAATGGCGTCGCCTGCACGATTCCAGTTTTCCTTGTGACCAAGGGGTTCGAACGTCTGGCTGACTTTTTTGCCGCTATCAACAACCGTATCGCTGAAGTGCTTAAAACCCTCTTTGGTATCATTGCTAACTTGTTCAAAGGCTTTTCTAGTGTCATCACCAAAGTTTTTCAGACCTTCTTTCGCATCTCTGGCGAAGGTTTCGAAGACCTCTTTAGTATCCTGACCAGAACTCTTTAAGCCTTCTCTGGCATATTCAACAAAGGTTTCAAAGGCAGTTTCAGTGTCCTTGCCGAATTCTTTAAAGGTGGTTTCAGTATCCTTGCCAAATTCTTTAAAGGCCGTTTCAGTATCCTTGCCGAATTCTTTAAAGGCCGTTTCAGCGTCCTTGCCGAATTCTTTAAAGGTGGTTTCAGTATCCTTGCCGAATTTTTTAAAGGCCGTTTCAGTGTCCTTGCCAAATTCCTTAAAGGCATGTTTCGTGTCTCTGCCAAAGCTTTCCAAGTCTTTTCGGGTATCTTCTGCAAAGGTCTCGAATGCTCTTTTTGTGTCCTTGCCAAAGCCTTCCAGGCCTGATTTTGCATTATCTGCAAACCGTTTAAATTCTCTTTCTGTGTTGTTGCCAAATGTCTCAAAAGCTTTTTGGGTTTCATCACCAAAATCTTTAAAGGCATTTTCTACTTTGCCAAAGGCATTTTTGAAAGTGCTGCTAATGGAACTACCTGCTGAAGTTATGCTTGACTCTAAATCAATACTATTGAATTCTTTTTCGATAGCTTCTACTGCTCCGGTTATTGCAGCAGGAATAGTTGAAGTAAAGAATGATTTTATTGCACTGAAAAAACCACCTCCGGATGACTCTTTCTTTCTGGCTTCTTCAGCTTTGCTTTGAGCTTCTTCCGCTTCCTTTACTTCTTTCATGTACTCTCCAATCTTGTGAATATTGCTTTCGTGTTTTTGCTGTGCATCCGCTGATCTGGCTTTAATCTCAAACTCGGAGAACTTGACGGCGTTGTCATCCATTTTGGACTGAATTTCAGACATGATCTGATTTAACATGTCGGGATCAAGGTCTTTATTAGCGGCCTTTGTCAAAAGGTTGTCACTCAACAAAGATACATCTGCCATTAGACCCGGAGGTGCCGATTCGACCATGCTAAGCCGGTTACTGATCTGCCCGATCTGGTTCGTTAGCTCAGGGGTGACAAGATCAGGTTGTGTGACCTTAAGCATTTCAAGGCCATTGGTGAGTGCAAAATTAGCCTCGTGTGCTCTGGCCTGTGTTTCCATGGCAATCAGCTCGTCTCCAGTCGGAGTAGCTGACAAGTTAGGCGCAGGAATAGAGGGAGCATGAATATTGGCAGGTGTCAGAACGCCTTCTTTTATGGCCTTCCGATGAGACACCGAGTTTTTCGAGTCGTAACTCAGGCTTATTTTATCAATTTCTTCTGCCTGTACGACTTTTTGTTGTTCCTGAAATGCTTCAGCGGGCGTTAACGGACGACCTCCCGAAATTGAGTCAGTCATTAGTGATCCTCCTTGTTCTGTACATCAATAGTGGCAAGCAACATTTCGGCACGATTAATTTCCTTGTGACTGAAATGACTGCTTTTTGCCAGCTTAAGAGCGGTTTTGTAGATTTCTTTGGCCTTATCTACACGGTCAAGTGCCAGGTTGCAGTCCGCCATGTAGATCAGCGGCAAAGGGTTGCTGCTATCCAGACGGAAGGCAAACGTATAGGTCTGTATGGCCTGAGCGTATAGATGCTCCATTTGCAGGCAGGCACCCAGAGACAGATAGTTTCGGGAATTCCACTGGTCACAGAGGGAAAGATATTGAAAGACTTTGGCGGCTTCTTCAAAATGACCGGCATTGTATTGGTCATAGCCTGTTTTGTAGATGGCTTCCAGATAGCCCTGACTCATGTTCTTGGCCCGGGCGATAGAGCCGCCACTGTCAAGATAGCTGACGATCTTGGCAAAATGTTGGTCATCAGCAGAATGATTTTGTTGGTTTGGCATGAGTTACGTCCCTGCAAATCTCTTATGAATGTCCTGACTTAAAGGTATAGCATCTGTTGGACGGGTATCAGCAGGGATGCAGACTAATGTCTTAGTTGGCTCTTTGTTTTATATCTTTTTAAATCAAGCAGTTATGCGCAACCGGGCCTGTCTTGTAGGCATACAGTATTTTCTTGCGGTGAGAATGGTGAGCAGAAGGCAGGTTGGGGAGATAGACGGTGCCTTTAATGGCACATATACAGGAACAAAGAGTCAGGTAGCGGCCTGATCCGCTACCCGTCAAGGGTTAAAAACCCCAATGCAGACCCAGGTTCAGACCACGCAGTCGCTCGGAATCGTTGATGCCTTTGGTACCATCAAAGTTCAGCTTATAGTTGCGGTAGCCAGCCTGCAGGCGAAGTCCCATGAACATTTTGAAGCGGACACCGGCTTCAAAATCGGTAAAGTCGGTGTTGCCATTTTTACCCCAGTCCATTTTGCCATAGAAGCTGGTGCGGCTGGCGTCGAACAAAGTCACTTCGGTATTGACCATTGGCAGGGTGCTGGAGAAGCCTTTGCCTTTCAGTCGCCCTGAGTCAAAGCGCCTTGCGCCCAGACCTACTGTCCAGTCCAGACTGCCATTATCCAGAAAACGGTAATAGCCCAGCGCATCAAAGCTGTTGAATTTCAGCTTTTTGCTGTCTACATCGGTGTAGCGAACGGCAACGTTGGGTACCAGAGGAACAAAGTGTTCGAAGTTGGCATACAGGTTGTGTACACCGTCGTGGTTGGCAGTATTCCAGTAGTTGTAGCCAACTTTGGCACCTACCAGTGCCTGAGCATTGGTGGCAGAAACAAGAAGTACAGCGGCAGCCAGTAGTGATTTTTTCATATTATCCCTGTGAGCGATAGAATTAGCATTTTCGACGTAAGCCTCCCTACTTTGAGTAGGGAGATATAAGTCGGGAGTCCGCAAGGACTCCGGTTGAGATTTTGACATAGCTCTTATCGTACTCTATGCTGCTCTTGGCTTTTAATTGGCTGTTATCGAAAACCAAGTGACAACCAATGTTAGAAAGCCCAGAATTTAAAATTAAACCGGAAGGACTGTCCGGTTCTGCTGATGGAGGCTTCTGTGTAAGTCCAGTCGTTATAGACTGGCTGTAGCCCTTGAAGTCAGAAGCCCCCTACTTCAGTTGGGGGAGCAGTCACCCTTGCCAGAGCTGACTACCTTATCGTTGACGCTGTTGCGATAGGATGGTGGTTTGTACCTAAGTACTCATTAAGATCAGATGTCGGGTGCGGTGGATGAGGTATTGCTTAGAATACCTCATCATTCAGCATCAGGCTTTGCCAGGCACTATTGCCAGCGAGTCGGCCGCGCCCATACCGCTATGGACTCCCCCTTCCGATACGGTGGAAGGTTTGCTGCGAATCAGGTAGCCCGCGTAACCGTTACCATCACCGTTATGGTGTGTCATCGGTTGACCATTGAAATGGATCGTGAAGAGTCCGATTTCACTGATCAGATCATCTACCTTGACTGCTTCGCCACGGCGAACCAGTAAAGCGGGGCGCTGTCTGTGCGCCGGGTGCAGGCGGCGCATCAGTGACCATGCCTGATAATCGTCACTGGAAAAGGATTTTAGTTTTGGCAGTATATCGTCACCAAAAATACAGTGTCCTCCGCCTTCGCCCTGGTTTTTCAATACCCAGTGTTCAGCAGGCTTGTCGGCAAACCATTCTGCACTGGTTTCGTCAACAGGCAACATAACCCCCAGAGACTCTTTGGCCTCTCTGGCTTCGGGCAGGGTTAGCCCGAAACGGGTTAACTCTTCTGCAGACATTGAGGTCAACAGCATTTGCACCCGTTTGCTGGTAGCCAGCTGCTGGCTGACGGTCGCATTAATGGCAACATTGTGTTGTTCCATAAAGGCTCTGGTCTGGCTGAGCGCCTGACAGCAGCGGGCTTCTTCCAGATCATGGGCGACAAAGTCAGAGTATTGATAACCGGCCCGGAGATAAACCGCATCTATACTGCCAATACCTTCCAACAGAAGACGATGGTTCTCACCGCTTGCCAGCTGATCATGCAACTCACGAAATGTACGACGAACCGTTCTTATTCCAAGCTTTTGCAACCCTTGCTCAAGAAGATGCTGGTCGTAAACGTTGTCTTCATCGGCCTGCACCACCATAAGAAACACAGGTTGTCCCGATTCCCCTGATTCTTCTCTTACCTGTCTGGCAGTGGCTGCCACGCCTTCTGACAACAGCTCAATAGCAGGGTTTTTGATCAATTCCAGATGATCAACCGGAGACCAGTGTTGAAAGGCAGAAGGCCATTGTTTCTGAAGGTAATCATGCAGTTCATGAGCCCGTTGACCAAAGGGCCCCATTCCGGCAGCGATGCCATTGAACTCAATCACCCGTGGACCCACTTCGGCATCGTCCATAAAGTCCGTACGCATAAATAGCATGGGCTGCCTGAATGCTTTCTGTTGACCAAAGTGAATGTGCTTATGCAGATTCAGCAGGTTGGTAAAGAAAGGGTCTGCCCCGGCAATGGGTGCCATCACTTCCTGAAGATAATCATGGTCTTCGGAAACGGCATGAATCAGTTTTGCCAGTACCGGAACCGACTGCCTCAAGTGCGAAAAGCGGGCTTCATCAATTAACGTAGGTGCCAGACTGAAGGCGCAATGAGTGGCCGATTCTGGCGATGTTTTCAGGGAAAAGCCGTTTAACAGGGCCCACTCAATGGCGTCCTGAATAGCGGGTTCTGGTGTTACAGGGTTCATCATCATGCCACCACTAAACTGGATGAAGGTATGTCGTTGGAAAAGGGTTCTGCAGCGGAATGCAGTTGCTCTTTGGTTTGCTGGGATAGATACAGATCACGGTAATGTCCGGCCTGATTAAGCAGTTCATGATGCGTACCGCGCTGAACAATCCGGCCTTTGTCCATCACCAGAATCTGGTCGGCGTCCTGAATGGTGGACAGTCTGTGTGCTACTGCAATGGTGGTTCGACCAGAGCGCAGCGTGATCAACGCATCTTTAATGGATTGCTCGGTTTCACCGTCAATGTTAGCGGTAGCTTCGTCCAGCAACAGTATGCGCGGGTTCTGGGCTACGGTTCTGGCAAAAGACAACAGTTGACGTTCGCCGGTCGAAAGAGCCTGACCTCCGGCTCCGGGCTGGTGCTCATAACCATCCGACAGTTTTTGGATAAAGGGATCTGCGTGTACTTTTCGGGCTGCACTCACTACATCATTCATGTTGATATCAGCATGGTTAAGGCTGATGTTTTCGGCAAGGGAACCACTGAAAATATAGGGTTCCTGAAAGACCAGGCCGAGATGATCGCGCAGGGCAGATTCACTGATATTATTCAATGCCTGGCCGTCAATCAGAACGTCGCCCTGCTGGTGTTGATAAAACCGCATCAGCAGATTGATCACGGAGCTTTTGCCACTGCCGCTGTGGCCAACAATGGCGGTAAACTGACCGGGTTCAACGGTGAAGCTGACATTATCCAGCGCCTGATTTTTGCCATCATAAGACAGGCTGACGTTGTTAAACGCCATCCTGCCACCGCTGATAGAAGCATTGCCTGTTTGTTGACGGGATTCTTCAGGCTCATCCAGCAGTTCAAAGACACGCTCAGCCGCAATCAAAGATTGCTGAAGATTGCCCAACTGCATGGAAATCTGGCGGAAAGGTTCAAAGAAGCGTGCCAGATAATTGATAAACGCATAAATAGTGCCGACCTCTACCACAGAGAAACCGGCTCTCCAGCCAAACCAGGCGACAATGCCCGCCAGAGCCATCGTCTGCAGAAAATGACCAAACGGCATTAGCAGGAGACTGTCGATGCCGATCACTTTACGGCGCAGAAGACTCCATTCTTTATTGTTTTCTGCAAACTGTGCACGACGGTGATCTTCCTGATTGGTTGCCTGAATAATCGGCATACCCTGCAAAGATTCGTTGATGTTGGTGTTGATGTCTGCGAGGCGGGCACGAACGCCTGCAACGACCGGGCGGCTAAGGGTCTGATACAGACGCATACTGCCCAGCAGAATGGGAACAATAACCAGCATCAGCAGCATCAGTTTGAAGTCCAGCAGAGCCAGTGCGGTGAATATGCCCACCAGTTTCAGACCACCACGGAGGATGGCAGGAATCACACCAACAAACATTTGTCGTATGACTTCTGAATCGTTAGTCAGTCTGGAGACCAGCCTGCCTGTGGGTTCTCCGTCAAAATATTTCATGGGCAGCTTTAACAGGTGACTGAAAGCTTTTTGACGAATGTCGTGTATGACTTCAAGGGCATTATCCTGAAACAGAACGCCCTGAATGTATTGAAATATTGAAGCCCCGACGTAGGTGCTGGTCAGCGCGACCCCGAGGATCGCCAGAGTTCTGATGTCGTTATTACCCACTACAATGTAGTCATCCAGAATAATTTTCATTACCCAGGGTGAAGCCATTTCAAAGGCTGTGGCCACCATCAGCAGTAAGAAGGCTGTGATAAAGCCTTTTGAGTAAGGGCGGCTGTAGCCCAACAGGCGTCCAAGTCCTGCAAATCGTTTTGCTTTCATCAGGCGCTTACCAGAGTAGATGAATCATTAAATGATCGGGAATCAATAGTGTCTTTGTTCTCCATCAGAAGGGTGCGAGCCTGCTGTTTGAAGATTCGGGCATACCATTCCGGGCGATCCAGCAGTTCATCGTGAGTGCCCTGTTCCTTGATGGTGCCTTCATCAATCACCAGAATATGGTCGGCAGTGATCAGCTCGGGTAACCGTTGCGTGATCAGCAGAATGGTTTTGCGGTTTTTATAGGCCGACAGATTTTTCAGAATGGTGGCTTCTGTTTTCATGTCCAGTGCACTAAAGGCGTCGTCCAGTAGCAAAATATTCGCATTGCTTAGCAGTGCGCGGGCAAACGCAACACGCTGCTTCTGACCACCGGACAGGTTGATGCCATTTTCACCAAGAATCGTGTTGTAGCTATCAGTGAACCGGGTAATATCTTCATGAACAGCCGCCAGTCTGGCCGCCTGTTCAATCTCTTCGCGGCTGGCGTCGGGCTTCGACATCGCGATGTTTTCGGCAATGGTTCCGGAAAACAGCATCGGCTCCTGAGGTACCCAGGCCATTTGACTGCGCAGGCTTTTCAGTTGTATCTGGTCAATGGCGATGCCGCCCAGTGTAATGGCTGAGCCGGAGTCCAGATTGAACTGGCGTTGCAACAAGCGGAACAAACTGCTTTTGCCGCCACCGGTTCGACCGGTAATACCAATAAAAGAACCTGCCGGAGCTTGCAGCTTAATATTGCTAAGCACCGGAGTGTCAGCCATTGGGTAATGGAAAGACTGTATATCAAATGCCAGATCATGGTTGGCAGGTGCTTCTACCGCATCAGGCGCATCGGAGACAGAAGGTTTCTGGTTAAACAGAGACTCCAGTCGGCTCCAGGAAGCATTACCACGCTGGAATACACTGAACTGCCAGCCAAACTGCATCATCGGACTGAGTAGTTGTCCAAGATAGAGAGTAAAGCTGGTCAGAAGACCCAGTGTCATTTCACCCTGTTGAATCAGCCATGCACCACCCATCAGGGCAATCACAAAAGAGAGACCAAAGAACAGGTTGATGGTAGGGCCAAAGATGGATTCAATGCGCGCTACTTTCTGGTTGGCGGCAACGGTTTCTCTGGACAGTTCGTGGAAACGCTGCTCTTGTCGTTTATTTAACTCATGGGCACGAACCGCACGAATACCAGTGACCGTTTCCCGGGCTTCTTCATTCAGGTTGGAAAAGCTGGCCTGAGCCCTGCCAAAGGTTTTGTGCATGGTGGTGCCGTATTTTCCGGTAGCCCAGATCAGGATCGGGAACGGGATCAGCACCAGTAACGTCAGCTTGCCACTGACGGCAAATACCATGGCGGCAAGTACGGTAAAGCCCGCAATGACCGAATCAACCAGGGTCATGATGCCACCACCGGCGCTTTCTTCCACGGCATTCAGGTCATTGGTGGCGTGAGCCATTAGATCGCCAGCGGTGTGCTTCTGGTAAAAGTCGGGTGACATTCGGGTGAAGTGGGCAAACAGCCGATCACGCTGGCTGCGAACCAGATCAATGGAGGCGCCATACAGCAGAGAGCGCCAGACGTAACGCAGGCCGTAAATGGCAATAGCAATCACCATAATGCCTGCGATGTACATCATGAGTTCCTGAGTAGTCAGGCCGTCGAGGGTGATTTCATCCACCACCCGACCGATCAGCCAGGGAGGCAGCTGGTTCAGTACGGCAACGGCTTGCAGGCTGATAAAGGCCAGCAGGTAGTGTTTCCAGTAGTCACGCAAAATGAAGCGCATTTTCCATAGCAGCTTCATGAACGGTGTTTCCTTGGTGTCAAAGAGATTGGCATTCAGTCTTTCCGGTATTCATATGGTTGTCAGTGTCAACTAATTGGGCAATAAAAAAGCCTTAAAAGGCGGTTGTTCAGTCGGTTTACTTCAGGTGTTGAACAAGAGTCTGTAGCCCCTTTGCAAGTTGTTTCGCGGCTTCAGGTTCCATCTTTTTCAGCAGTTTGTCTATCCGTTTTTCCTGAATACTGACCACCGACTGCAGGCATTCTTCAGCCAGTTCGGTGAGGGACAGACATCGTATCCGGCTGTCATCGGGGTTAACACAGATGTTAACCATATCGCGGGCTTCCAGACGTTTAACAACACGTGTTGCACCACTTTTGGTAAAACCCAGCGCCTGACCGATGGTTTGAATGGAGCATCTGGGCTGGTTCTGAATGCTGCGCAGAGCGAGGTAGTCGATCAGGCTGAATTCTTCACACTGGCTGCTTTCACAGCAGTTGGTGCTGAAGTTGTGAGACAGTGTGACTAAGGCGTCGTATAACTGCTTGGCCTGTTGGCTCATGGGAAGATACCCATATTGGTAAAATATGGGTATTAAAAGACTGTTGGTTGATACTGTCAACTAAGTAAAGTACGAAGCTGCAGAATGCTATTTGAGTGATCTAATACCATTCTGCAGAAGAAGCTATTTTTTTCTTAATCCTACGTTTTTACACCTGTCATTATCTTTGTTCAGTTTTACGCCGCAGCAACATTTACCACTGGTATCCATAGAAACTGTTTCACAGTTTTCGTTGTGTGCAAATTTACAGCATTCTTCTTTGGATCTTTTCTTCTTACATGTTGTACTCTCGTAGCAAGTTTTTGCGCCAAATGCACTTAAGCATTCCTCAGCCCAGCCCCGGCGATAAAATTCATAGCCTTCACAGGTAAATTCAGTATCAGGATTATATATAGGGCAGCCGTCACTTCCCTTGGGCTGGTCTTTCGGAGTTTCTAGGTAATAGGGTGAATCATCATTCATATGGCATTGGCCAGGCTGCGAGTAACCAATTCTGATTCTATGCTCACCGTTTCTTTCTTCATCAGAAAGGCATATTTCTCTTAAAGAATAAGTTGTAAGCTGTATGCTCTGATCCAGATCATTATGATTGATAACGGGAGTATGACCCTCTGTTGAAGTTGTGCAATCTGGAAAGAGGCTCTGGAACTTATTAATGTTCATCGAAAGCCTTCCGCTTTTACTGTATGAATCGATCAATTTTTTTAAGTTACTGTAATCGGTGACCAGCCATCGTACACTGTCGATGTAACCATCTCCTCGACCTGGAGTGGTGTAGTAGCACTCTATCCCTCTGGTATTAATAACTTTACCAATGTAATAATCAGCTCCATTTTGAAAAAAGCACACATTACCAACATATTTATCCAAATCACTGCCCGTGCCATATTCCACAGCAGTATCTTTGGTTGTATCAAACCAGCAATTCTTTGGAGCAGATTCGCGGGCAATGGATGGAAGGGCGGCAATGCTGAGCAGAGTCAGCAAGAGTGCGCGGCTAAAAAAAGACTTCATTCAGTTCACCTGTTTTTATAGTCAGACGGCTGCCTTCAGGCATTAATAGATCAACATGGTTGTCAGGACAGATGTATATAGATGACAAACAGGGTTTCAGCCATAAACGCTTTAAACCTTAAAATGCGTAGGAAAATGTAAGAAAACGTGATTTAAGCCTATAAAACTGTACTTCAGTGTTGTTATTGTGATGGATAATAAAAAATCAGCCATTGCACCGAATGATGAATGATAGACATGCAGTTATTGCTGCTAACCGCTTTGGCCTGGGTGCAAAACCAGGCGACCTGAACATTGCCCGGGGGAATCCGGAACAGTGGCTTTTGAATCAGCTAACACTACCGGATCTGTCTTCTGGCCATCCGGATTCGGGTGAAGTTCTTGATGCTTTCTACGTTTACCGAAGGAAGGTAAACCGTTTCAGACAGCAGAAAATGATGGAAAAGCCTGACAATATTGCTGGTCAGCTGTTTGTCCGAATGGCAGCGGACACGGTCTATGGTGCCGTGAAAGATGAGCATTCGCTGAACTGGCGACTGTTGGATTTCTTTTCCAATCACTTCAGTGTGTCGGGGCAGGGAGGCATGATGAAACCTCTGGCGCCCACACTTGAGCGTGAGGCAATTGCCCCCAACCTGTTAGGGTCTTTTGAACAGATGCTGGTGGCGGTGGAGCAACACCCTGCCATGCTGGTTTATCTGGACAATGCCAAATCCGTCGGCCCTTCAACCAGGGCAGCCGGAAATAAACGAGGCTTAAACGAAAACCTTGCCAGAGAAATCCTTGAGCTGCATACCCTGGGTGTTCATGGTGGTTACAATCTGGAGGACATTCAGGAACTGGCAAAAGCCATCAGTGGCTGGAGCGTTAGCCGCCCTAAAGAAAGTCAGCATGGTTTTGTTTTTCGTCAGGCCACTCATGAGCCAGGCACACGGGTAGTACTGGGAAAAGTCTATCGGGACACCGGTATCGACCAGGGAGAAGCGATTTTAAAAGATCTGGCTATACACCCTGCCACGGCAAAGTTTGTATCGTTTAAACTGGCACGTCATTTTATCAGCGATTCACCGTCTGAAGATCTGGTAAAGGCCATGACGGAGACCTGGCGACAGACAAAGGGGAATATAAAGTCTGTTGTCACCACGATGATTGAACATCCGGATGCCTGGCACCCAACGCCCGCCAAGTTGAAAACCCCAAGAGAATTCTACATTTCCACATTGAGACTGACAGGTTTGCCATTGCCCAATGCCCGGCTTCTGGTCAATACGCTGGTGAATCTTGGTCATGCCCCCTTTGGTGCAGGCTCGCCTGCCGGTTTCAGCGATAAGTCTTCCGCCTGGGATGGGGCTGACGCCTTACTGAAGCGGGTTGACTGGGTGAATATGATCAGTCGGCAGGTGCGTATGAATCAGCCACCGCTTGAGTTGGCTCAGGCGCATTCCGGCAGTCTGCTATCGGATCATACGGCCAAAATGGTAAGCCGGGCTGAAAGCCGGCAACAGGGGCTGGCTCTGTATTTGATGAGTCCTGAGTTTTTAAGGAGATAACCGGAATGAAACGCAGAGAACTGATCAAAATGCTGGGTATGGGGCTGTCAGTCGCTCCGGTTTCCTTAAATGCACCGTTTGCCTTTGGTGATGACAAACAGGCTTCATCTTCACGTAAAGTGGTCTGGGTGATGCTTCGCGGAGGGATGGATTCACTGCAAACCGTCGTCCCTGCCTTTGATAAGGATTTAATGAAGCATCGTCGTGCACTGGCCGAACCTGTAATTGATGATCTGAATTCGCTGGGACAGGGCTTTGGTTTGCACCCTGCGCTGAACCATCTTTATGACTGGTATCAGAATAAAGAGATGGCACCCGTTGTGGCAGTCGCTTCACCCTATCGTTCACGTTCGCATTTTGAGGGTCAGGACTTTCTGGAAAGTGGTCTGACGACCATTAATCACGACAGTGGCTGGTTGGGCAGGGCGTTGAAGGCCACTTCAAAACAGGGGCTGGCTGTGGCTCATTCTCTGCCTGTCAGCATGCGTGGGCAGGCGAATGCTTCCACATGGTTTCCATCCCGTTTCAGGGTGGCAGAAGATGACTTATACAGTCAGCTGTTCAAGCTGTATCAGTCGGATGATTTGCTCAGGGAGCGACTGGAGCAGGGGTTGCAAACCCGCGCCATGGCGGAAGGGGCTGTGAGCGGTAATAAAAAAGCGCATTTTGAAGCTCTGGCAAAAGCGGCCGGATTGTTGCTGAAGGACGACAACTCACCCAATGCCCTGATGCTCGAAATGGGCGGCTGGGACACTCATGATAACGAGGTATTTCGCCTGAACCGGCAACTGCAGCAGCTCGACGAAGGCATGGGGTCTTTGAAAAAAGAACTGGGCAGTGTCTGGAAAGAAACCTTGGTGATTATTGCCACCGAGTTTGGTCGAACCGTAAAGGTTAACGGAACCATGGGCACGGATCATGGAACGGCTTCAGCATTGTTACTGGCCGGAGGTGCTGTAAAAGGTGGTCAGGTACTGGGTGAATGGCCGGGACTGAAGTCATCCCAACTGTATGAGGGGCGTGATCTGATGCCAACCTCGGATATAAGACACTGGATAGGCACTGCTATGCAGCAGCATTGGAAGATGTCTGATCAGCACATAGCCAATGTGTTTCCGGATTTACCGACAGGGAAAACGACATTAATAGTTTAATTTCGCAAAAAAATCCCGCATCAAAGGATGCGGGAAAATAGCAACGAAATCTTCAGTCAATCAGCAGTCTTCAGTCATTTAGCATCAACCTTTGCTTTACGGGCTTCAATACGCTTTTGAATTTTTTCAAACCTGTCCAGAGGCATGCCGTTCTTCGCCAGCTGTTGTTCTTCTACCAATGAGTTGTCCTGAGTGACGATGGTTACGTTGTAGCCATTATCGGTGCTGGTGACCTTGCCTAATTTAAGGTTGTCATTGCCACGCATAATCAGTTTGGCTTCGGTCAGGGTTTCAATCTGGTCCGCCGTGAATTCCCGTGCCATCATCTTATGACCAGCCTGCCCACGCGGGCCTTTGTGCCCGCGCTGTCCGGCTCTGGCCTTTCGTTCTCCACGGTCTTTCATTCGTTCACGGAGTTCGCCGCTACTGCGGTTTTCCATGCGTTTCTGCAGAGCTTCGTAGCGTTCCAGTGGCATGGCATTCTTAGCCAGCTTCAGCTCTTCTACTAAAGAGTTGTCCTGAGTGACAATGGTTACGCTGTAGCCATTTTCTGTTGGCTTGACTTCATCCACCCGTACATTCGGGTTGCCCTGCATAATCAGTCGGGCTTCAGACAGGGTACGAACCTGATCGGTCGTAAACTCTTTGTCCATGTGTGTGGACAGTTTGCTCATCATCATGGCGGAGCGGTGCTTGCCGCCCATCATCCGGACTTCGTTGTTCTCTGTCTCAACTGACATAGCAAAAGCGGATGTGCCAGCAATCAGGCCAGCGGCAATAAAAGCAATAGATGTTTTTCTGTTCATGAACCCGTCCTCGTTTGTTTGGTTTACGCTTCTCATTAAAGCGTGGGTATGTCTCAGAAATATCTCTGTGCTGCCCTCAATTGTCGCAATTTGTATCAGCCGTCTGCGCTTTTTGTCAGGCTGATAATATTTGATACAACTTTCCTTAATTTGAGCCCGTATAATCGAATGAAAGAGAGGTCGTACGGTGTTAGAACCATGGCAGAACAACAGCATATTCTCGTAGTCGATGATCACGATGAAATTCGTGATCTGTTAGGGCGTTACCTGGGACAACATGGTTTTCAGGTCAGTCTGGCTGACGGTGGGCAGCAAATGCGTCAGGTGTTGGCCGGTGCTTCGGTGGATCTGGTGATTCTCGACATCATGATGCCGGAAGAAGACGGGCTGAGCTTGTGTCGCTATTTGAAAGACAATGGTGGCCCACCGGTTATTATGCTCACGGCATTGGGTGAAGAAACGGATACGATTGTTGGTCTGGAAATGGGTGCGGACGACTACATATCTAAACCATTCAGTCCAAGAGAACTGCTGGCACGCGTCAAAGCCGTTATCAGAAGAATGAGCGAAGTTCGTCCCAGACAACAGACAGCCAGTGAACCTGAAAAAATGCGCTTTGAAGGCTGGACGCTGGACCTCAATCAGCATCAGCTGGAACGTCAGGACGGACTGTTGGTGCCGCTGAGTACATCTGAATTTCGTCTGCTGACGGTCTTTTTAAATCACACCAAGAAAGTATTAAGCCGCGATCAACTACTGGATATGACCAAAGGCCGTGAAGCACTGCCTTTTGATCGCAGTATTGATAACCAGATCAGCCGGTTGCGTAAGAAAATCGAAGAAGACCCCAAAAATCCAAGGTTGATCAAAACGGTCTGGGGCGGCGGTTATTCATTTACGGCGAGCGTTGCTTCCTGAATGGTGTACTTCTGCCTGTGTTCTTATGAAGGTAAATAACATTTGATTAAACGCTTTAGCAAATTACGTTCATCACGACTCTGGCCAAAAAGTCTGGCAAGTCAGATGATTCTAGTGGTGTTGTCAGGGATGGCAATGGCGCTTGCCATCAGTCTGTGGATGGCAGGTGATGCTCATAAAGCGGCGGTGAATCGCATTAATCAGAGCATGCTGATTCGGCAGTCCGCCACGTTGGCAGAGGTGCTGGAAGCCAGTCCGGCCAGTTTGCATCGGTCGATATTGAAAACGTCTCGTCGTGAAAATGCCTTTTTCCGGTTATCAGACCAGAGTCTGGTACCCGCAGATAATTTTTCTCCCGAAGAACAGATGCTGATCAGTCGCATTGCCCGCTACTTTAATGATCCGGACTCGGGGCGTCAGATCAGGGTCAATCTTGCCAGTGAGCGTTCTGAAGAAATGATCCCTCCCCGTCGTGCAAGATACTGGGAGGAACGCAGGCGGGACAATGAATACCGCAAACACCGTCCTAACCTGCTGTTTCTGAATGTTTCCATTCAGCTGAAAGACGGACAGTGGCTGAACATGCAATCAGCGACACCCAATGTCATGCCGTTGCTGGCGAAAAGAACAGCATTTCTGATGGGAATATCAACGCTGTGTGTTCTGATTGGTATCATTTTCATGGTTCGGCGTATTACCCGGCCTATTAGAAAACTGTCGTTTGCTTCAAACCGTCTGGGACTGGGTGAAAAGATTGAGCCCTTAAGAGAGGAAGGGCCTGAGGACATCCGCGAACTGATCAGAGCGTTTAATTTGATGAATGAGCGGCTGCAACGGTTTGTGGCGGATCGAACCCGTATGCTGGCAGCCCTGTCCCATGACCTGAGAACACCGATTACTTCCATGCGGCTGAGAGTAGAGTTAATGGAGCCGGGCCCTGACGCCGATCAGCTACTGGCGACGCTGGATGAAATGCACCAGATGTCTGAAGCCACTCTGGCCTTTATGCGACAGGCTTCCGACAACGAACCCACCCGCCCGGTGGATCTGGATGCTTTGCTGGACAGCCTGTGTGAAGATTTGCAGGACATTGGCTTGAATGTGCACTATCAGGAAGGTCAGGAAGTTATTGCGCATTGTCGTTTGGTAAGTCTGAAGCGAGCGCTGCGTAACCTGATCGAGAACGCTGCCAAATACGGTTCAGTCGCCTGCGTAAGCATGTCTGCAGAGCAGGACAATGTACGCATACAGATACAGGATGAAGGGGATGGCATTCCGGACGCCATGATCGAGCGGGTGTTTGAGCCGTTTGTGCGAATGGAAGAGTCACGAAATCGTGAAACGGGCGGGATTGGTTTGGGCATGTCCATTGCCCGAAACATTATTCATAGCCACGGTGGTGATATTCAGCTTGAAAATAACGACCGTGGCCTGTTGGTGTCTATTTGGTTGCCATTGGCGACTTATACCAATTCCATCTTCTAAACATGAATTGCGCAGCCATTTCAAACCACTGGCTCTGCGTCAGAACTCCTCGCAATAGCCAGCTATTACTCGTCGTTCTTCCTTGCCCAGCGATTTGAAATAGCTTGCTCATGGTGATATTTAGAAAACGGAATTGGTATTAAATCCGGCGAACTTTAAACTTTCTGCCTTTGATCTTGCCTTTCTCCAGTCGGCTCAAAGCCTGTCGAGCCGACTCCCTTTTGACAGCAACGTACGCCACAAAATCAAAGATATTGATTTTGCCGACCTGATCTCCGGCAATACCGGCATCGCCTGTTAATGCACCAAGAATATCGCCGGGTCTGACTTTGTTTTTGCGACCACCATCAATGGCCAGTGTTGCCATCGGGGCTTTAGGGGCATCGGCTTTGGGTGAAGGGAGTTGCCCGGCATCGGATTGAACCAGTTCTGCTTTCAGAATGTCTTCAATCCGTTCCAGCTTATAGCGTTCTTTAGAAGTAAAGAGACTGAAAGCCAGACCATCTTTACCGGCACGGCCGGTTCGACCAATACGGTGAACATGCACTTCCGGATCACGGCTGAGGTCGTAGTTGATGACACAAGCCAGATCGTCAATATCCAGACCACGGGCCGCAACGTCGGTAGCAATCAGAATGTTGGAACTCTGGTTGGAAAAACGCACCAGCATCTGGTCACGTTCTTTCTGATCCATATCGCCATGGAGCACCAGAGGTTTGTAACCGAGATTGTAAAGTTCTACACCTACGTCCTTACAGGTCTGTTTGGTGTTGCAGAAAATGACACAGGAAGCAGGCTGGTGGTGTGCCAGCAGTTTGTGTAATACGGCCGGTTTTTCATGGTGTTCAGCCTGATAAAAAGCCTGCGCAATATGCTGATGACTGTGGACGGACTCGACGGTGACTTCTTCCGGTTCATGCTGGAAGCGGTCACTGAGCTGGCGAATGCCTTTTGGATAGGTGGCAGAAAAGAGCAGGGTCTGACGATAGTTCGGTGTATGGTCGATGATGTTCTCAATGGCATCAATAAAGCCCATATCCAGCATACGGTCTGCTTCGTCGAGAACCAGCGTGCTCACCTTTTCAAGGGAGAGAGTACGTTTGCGTAAATGATCCTGAATGCGGCCCGGTGTACCAACAATAATGTGAGCACCATGCGCCAGTGAACCAATCTGCGGCCCGATGGGTTGCCCGCCACACAATGTCACTACTTTTATGTTCTGTTGATAACGAGCCAGTTTGCGAATTTCATTGGCCACCTGAGTCGCCAGTTCCCGGGTCGGACACAGCACCAGAGCCTGACAGCCGAAATAACGTTGACGGATTTTCGTCAGCATCGGAATACTGAACGCCGCTGTTTTGCCGCTACCGGTTTTGGCTTTGGCAATCAGGTCTTTGCCGTCCAGTGCCAGAGGCAGGCTCTGTTGCTGGATAGTCGTCATCTCGCGATAACCAATGGTTTTCAGGTTGTCTAACAAGGCGGGTGGCAGCGGCAGGCTGGAAAACAGGGCTTGACTCAAGGCAGACTCTTTTTTGCTGATAATAAAAGCAGCCAGTATAACAGAGCTCTGCGATGACTGTTCTCAGTGGAAGTTCGCATGTGAATGGTGGAAATGGTTGCTTTTCGGGAACTAAAGCAAGGCTCTATGGGTCTCTAGGAGGCTGTCCGAGAATAGCGCCCGTAGCGAGGATGGCAGAAAATTGAGGTTGAAAAATCGGTTTTGTGAGGAGAATAGCAAGCTATTTGACGAACAAAAGCGATTTTTCAGACCAATTTGCTGTCAGCAGTAGGGCAGTCTATTCTCGGACAGCCTCCTAGTCAGGACCTCTGCTCATAGAGAAGTCCATTTGGCCAGCAGGTCGTTCTGATTCATTCACTGTAACCGTTCACTAATGCTGCAACGGTTAGAAAATAAGGAGATAGGGTAATGAGAAAAGTCCTCAATGCCAGCCTTCCTTTTGCTTTGTTGTTTTCATTGGTTGCCAATAGCGAACCTTGCTGGCAACACCGGTCAATTCCTCCGGCGGATGGCAGTCTGTGCATTCTTGCCGAGAATGAAGTGGTGTCCGGCAAGTTGCAGTGGTACTTCGGCAGGACAGCTCTCGATCTGGATGAAACGGATCAAAGTTCTGGTCATCCCGGGCACTTTTGTGCCTATGAAGCGTTAATCAATGGCGGCCATATCGTTAAACGGAGTGCTGATTATTTATGGCTGGATGCAACGGCTGATGATGTCAAATCCCGGCTGCAGAAAATTCCCTTGCATGAGAATAGTAAATACAGTCCCGATCCTTCTGATAAATGGGTATTGGATTCAGCCTCTCTGGCAGGTTTATTCAAGTCTTGTTCCATAGAAAAGCCAGAGTATGTTGATTCCAGCGAAGTGATTTTTTGCGCCAGACCCCTGCCCGAAGGCAACATTGGCTTTGGAAAAGTCAACCAGGTGGGGAGGTGCAAGTTGTTTGATGCGGAAGTGGGAGAAGGCCGGTTACAAATGTCTGATTTGCAGGCCAAGCGCAAAGCGCTTCCGGACGTAAGCTGGGTTGGGGATGGTTGGGCGATTCGGAACGGCCAGTCGTTTGCGACCCACTCGGTTTATGGTTTGGGGTATAGCACGGAATATTGTCTGCTTCAGGCGATGATTCGTGGTCATAAGTACTGCAGTGTTGATAAAACAGGTCACTACCAGACAGGTGATGAAATTGATTTCGAAGATAAAGATCACGGGATTAATGATGTGTTTAAGCTGAATAATCCAGCTTCATCCTCAAGGGGTGCCGAACTGTAATTGCAGGTCTGATCTTACGGCAAGGAAGCACTAATTTTTTGATCTATATAACCTTTAGCACTTGCTTGTTACTTACTGGTTATTTCTGGTACTAGATGGAATCCTTCCGAAGCGATGTTATTTTAGAACTAACCTTCGTCATTCGTGAGCGTTATATAAACAATTTTACATATTAATCAACGCTGTTTTGACTTGTTCCTCTTAGCTGCTGACTCATCGTTGCAGCTCAATAGATCAGGTCAATGACCGACACATTTACAGAATGACCATCAGGAATGCACTATGTCTCACCCCCCTTCTGAAAATGAAACGCCAGCGTCTGATGTGGAATCGGGCGTGATTCGCTGGCTAACCGGTTTTGTTTTAGGAGTGGTTCTGTTGGGTTTGACACTGCTGGTGCCTCCTCCGGCAGGCATGAGTGCCCCGGCCTGGCGTTGTGCCGGTCTGGCCATGATGATGGCTGTGTTCTGGTCTACAGAGGCTCTTCCCATACCAATCACGGCATTGCTGCCTCTGCTTCTGGCCCCACTGCTTGATCTTTCAGACCTCGACAAGGTGGCAGCACCCTATGCACACCCTGTGATATTCCTGTTTATGGGTGGCTTTATGCTCGGGCTGGCGATGGAGCGGTGGAACCTGCACCGGCGCATTGCCCTGCACACCATGTTAGCCAGCGGAACCGGAGAGCGGCGCCAGGTGATCGGCTTCATGGTGGCTACAGCCTTTATCAGTATGTGGGTGTCGAACACTGCCACAGCCATTATGATGCTGCCCATTGGTATGTCGGTCATCGCCATGATGCGAGAGCATAACCATCATCAGGGTGAGTTTCCCGGCGCATTATTGCTTGCCATCGCTTACGGAGCTTCTATCGGTGGCTTTGCGACCCTGATTGGCACGCCTCCTAACGCATTACTGGCAGCTTTTATGCAGGAGCAATACGATGTTGAACTGGGCTTTGCCCAATGGCTGGTGATAGGTGTTCCGACCAGTGTACTGATGCTGATTATCACGGGCTGGTGGCTAAGCCGCGGTGGCTATCGTTTGTGTACGGAAGAAAATGAAACGGTCAGGCTGTCGTTAAAACAACAGCTGAGCGACATGGGTGGCTTGTCCAGAGGGGAAAAGATGGTCGCCACCATTTTCATGCTGACAGCGGCTGGCTGGGTGTTTCGACCCCTTATTCTGCGACACTTCCCTGATCTTGCCCTGACTGACACGACCATTGCCCTGTGTGGCGCTATTGCCCTGTTTGTTATACCGGTTCGCTGGAAAGAACTGGCCTTCCTGATGGTCTGGAAAGATATTCAACGACTGCCCTGGGATGTTCTGCTTTTGTTTGGTGGTGGTCTGAGCCTTGCGGCCATGATTCGAAAAACCGGTCTGGCAGAATGGATTGCGGACAATATGAATATTCTGGAGGGTATGCCGTTGCTGATGGCTATTGGACTGGTGGTGACAGTGATTATCTTCCTGACGGAAATCACCAGTAATACCGCAACCACCGCTGCCTTTTTACCGCCTCTGGGGGCGCTGGCTGTTTCTTTGGGTATGGATCCTCAGATGCTGGCCATTCCGGCTGCCATTGCAGCCAGTTGTGCCTTTATGCTGCCGGTGGCAACACCGCCGAATGCCATTGTATTTGGTTCCGGCATGCTGTCGATTCGGCAAATGGTGCGCAGCGGGCTGATCCTGAACCTTGCCGGGATTGTGATCATCACCGGCCTGTGTTCGCTGCTGGTCGGCAAGATTTTTTAAATGTTCAGATAATACAGGTAGCCTGCCATTGTTGCCCAGCTCAGGCCAAGCAATATCCAAGGCAACCTGTTTTGTCGGTAAACGACAGACGTTGTTGTTTCGGTGATCTTTTCAACCACCGGTTTGGTTTCCCTGTGTCGTTTAATCATCTTCAGGCGCTTATCCAGCTCTCTGGCTTTCGCCTTCTGCTGCTTTTTGTATTGGTCAATGCCTTTCTGAATGCCCATGGCAATCAATCGTGTTTGTTCTTTGCTTTGTCCGGGCTTCTGGGTTGCCCGGGCAATTTTTAATGCTTCTTTTTTGGTTTCAATGGAAACCGTGTTTTTCTTTGCAGTGTTGGTCATAAGTCAGTTGGGTGTATCGGTAACCGTTTTATAGAGGCGAAAACCTCGCGCCTGATAGTTCTTCAGGGCACCAGGATGGTCTTTTGAGCAGGTATTGACTTGTACCCGGTGAGCGTTCCATTGCCATGCTGCCTCGATAGCAAGACTGAGGAATCCGCCACCGTAGCCTTTGCCAACAAAACGCTCGGTCAGACCAAAATAGTCAAGCTCGACGATATTGTCGCTGTTTTTGCTCAGTTCAAAGTAACCGGCAGGACTGTTATCAACATAAGCGATCCAGGTTCGACGGTTTGGGGTTTCTGCATAATCCTGCCACTGCTTATCGCTCCAGCTGAGTTTGTCGTTCCAGTTCCAGTGCCGGCCCACAAACTGGTAGAAAAACCGGTTAACTTCAAACTGCTTCTCAAGGCATTCACGTATCTCGAAACGGGCATTGGGCAGTGGTTTTCTGACCAGCTCGTGTTCGTGCTCCATGTTCAGATACCAGATGGAGACAGGCTCTTTGGGTATTGGCATAGGAAAAGGGAGAGGTTACAGCTTAAAAGGGCAAGTATCCTTTATATTTGTGCTGGTTCCAAGGCCAGAGTGGCTTACTGGCCTGTTTTTGAAGGATTTGATTTGATACTTTTCTGGTCGTTATTTTTGCAGCTATTTCTGCAGCTATTTCTGCAACTAAGAATCCAACGCGGGAGGTTTGCTCCCGCTTAATGATTATCGGTTCTGCACCTTCAGTCTTGCCATGGGGCAACTCTGGAAACCGGCGTTAACCACGAAGTGTCCACAGATCAGGTAAAACAGGCTCATCACCGCCAGCATGATGGAGAAAGACTTCACCATAATGGTCAGACTCCAGAACCCCTTAAACAGAAAGAGGTAAATACCGAACAGGTATGGCACATAGCTGCAGCGGTGCATAATCCGGATCAGTAATTTCTTTTTTGGGTTTATTGCCACCCCCCTGGCGAGCTGGATATTCAGCAAAAGAACCAGGGCGGAAAGAGCTGCAACTACGGCGATGTTGAAGTCCATCAGAGCCCAGCCCCGGGTCAGAAAGGAGGTAAAGGAAACAACGGTCAGCAGGCAAAGCAGTGCAACGGCTTTGGGAGCATACTTCATGAAGGCGTCATTGCTGCCGGTCGTATTCTTTATTGATGTGTTCATAGCGACCTCTCCTTTACAAAAGACAACAAAAGCTAACGTCTACATTGACATTTATACCCTTGTGTCAGTATTCAGAAATTGACGCCGAACAATAAAATAGTGGAAAACCGAAATATAAGTTAGTTGTCGTAGAATATCTGATCTAATGCCTTTACATGCACTTGACGTTCTTCCGGATAAACGACGGTATCCTTCTGATCCCGCTGGCCGATAATCAGATAACGACATATGGCTTCAGAATGGTTGTGCAGGGCGTGTCCGCGGTCATCGCCAGGCATAAAGCAGACGTAGTCTCCGGCAATCATGTGAATGTATTCTTCACCATGGAGCAGGGTACATTCACCTTCGACGATAAACAGATGCTCTTCTTCCGCTGTGTGAAAATGCAGTGGTGTTGACTGTTTGCCCGGTTCCAGCTCCTGCATGCGGGTTGCAATAGCCTGACCGCCAGCGTTGTCACTCAGGCACTTGCTACGAACACCGTACTGTTCACCATGAGTCCATTCGTCCCATTCGATCTCGTCAATATTGATCAAAATCTTAACTCTCTGAAGGTTGGTAGGCGATGGTGTAGAGTTTCATATCAATACCACATGCAAGCGATGTTAGCTCGGACAGTTGTTGTTTTTGTGACGGCTTAACATGCCAGTAGTGCGGTGTCATGGCCAACAGGTCAAGAATTAACTCTGACGAATTCAGATTCATTGTACCTTTCACTGAACCATTTTCCACCAGCTCAAAATGCTCCGGCAGCTGACTGACCAGCTTGTCTACCGGATAAGGGCGGACTTCTTCATAAATCACCTGTCGCAGTGCATACAGGTGATGTTCGCCGGGAGCCAGAACCAGAACGTTGCCTCCGGGTTTGAGGACACGACCGAACTCTTGCCAGTCGCAGCGGGAAAATACGCTGATAATGGTATCGACCTGATTGTCTGGTATCGGAATATCATTGACGCTGGCAACCAGCCACTGAACAGATTGACTGCGACGGCAGCAGGCCTGGATAGCGGGTTTGGATATATCAAAGCCACACACTGCTGCTTGTGGAAAAGCGTCGTGTAATCGGGCAGTGTAGTAACCTTCTCCACAACCTGCATCCAGAATCACAGGCTGATTGATGTTGTCTGTGGCAGTGCGGGTAGCATCTACAAGGGCATTGATAACAGGTTCATAATGCCCACTGTCAAGAAAACGGTTGCGCGCCTGAATCATTTGCTTGTCGTCCCCCGGGTGTTTGCTACGCATTTTATGGCTGGGCAGCAGGTTCAGATACCCCTGACGGGCACGGTCGAATTGATGGTTGCTGGTACAGGCTGCCCCGCTGTCTGTCGGTTGTAAAAGCTGCGAGCAGACGGGGCATTTCAGTTTGGCAGGCATGTTGATTGTAAAGTGCTGATATTCAAAGGGGCGTCAGTGTACTGGTTTTTACGGCCGCTTTCCTGTTTTTACTGGACATATGAAATGTAATGACGACTTGATTAATCGTTACTTTATTAATAGCTACTTCAGTAAAGGGTGACCCTCAGGCAGTTGTCGTGAAATCCACAAAGCCAGTTTATGTTTCATGTTCTGCTCTGACTCCTGACCTTTGACCAGTGGTTGGATGAGATTGTCGTGTACCAGTAGCCGGTACAGGTATTCGATTTTCTGGCGAGAAGAGTCGGTCTGTTCAAACTTGGCTGCTTTTCGCTTTTCAACGTAAATGGCACCAATGCGCAATGCTTCCCGAACCAGTTCGGTTTCGTTTTTAATTTTCTTCAATGCTGCAACCTCGTCGTTATAAATACCCGCTTTTTCAGAATAAGAGTACTCCGGCACAGGGTCAAAGAAAAAAACGATATGAAAATATCTGTCTATGCTCATTAGCCCATGCCTGCCTGACTGTATTAGTGACTCAGGAGTACTAGCATTGTGAAAGCAATAAAACAGGTCATAAGTATAAATGTGTTAACGGTGATGTTGCTGGCAACTGCCACTGGCAACCAGGTCCGCGCGGCTGAGGCGTTGCTGTCAGGGAGCGTAGCGGAAAGTATTGTTCAGTCTGACCGACCTGTGAATCGGGAAAAGAAAACTGTTCTTGAACGATTAAACCAGTTAAAACGCCCGTCCATTCGCGAGGAGTTTCAGAATGTGGCAGACATCAAAACAGAAATGATGCAGTTCTTCGCTTATTTCTCTGCCATGACCAACGCTTTTTATCGACGACTGGAGCTTATGGGAGTTGACCGTTTTACCGGGAAAGATGATGTCTGGCGTGCTTATTACGGTGTTGGGGCTGCAGCGCATACATTATTTCCTGAATATTTCCGGTTAAAGCGGGAGGTGATGCGTCAGGAAATGAATCTGGATCAGGACGATATTCAGTACAGTGATTTAACTCTGGATTACAGGGAAAAGGATGAGCAGTTTCAACAGCGGGTTTCCTTGCATCGAAAAGAAGGTATGAACCCTGATAACACTTCAAAGTGGGATAATAGCACTCTAAAGGCGCTGAGAGCCGGGGTTCTTAAGCTTGACCGCGAGGCTTCCAGTGCTTTTTCAAAAGAGTTTTTGGGCGGTCTGTATGAAACAGATTTCAGGGTAGTTAAGGCTCTGACGGATGCAATTATTCGTCAGGAAGACAGAATCTGGCTGTTTCATGAACTGGGTGTGTCGGACTGTCTGACGGAAGGAGTGTGCATCAAGAGCAGCAAACAGTTTTTTAAAGTGTCTGCCAAGCTGTCACAGTTGAAAGACGACCCCGTATTAAACCACTACTTTCCGCAGCTGAAGAATTTGTATTGTGAACCAGCAACCCGAACCTGTGAACCTTTAGGTCTGATTAATGTGTTAGACGCAGTTAAATCAGGAATGGAAGACGATCAGGCTCACCTACGTTCTCTCGCTATTGGCGCATTCCACCGTTTTGACTGGAAAGGGAGTGGAGCTCAGGTTCCGGTCACCCGAATGCTGGCAGGGCTGGATAATGAAGCCTTAAAAAAAGCTTATCTGGGGCTTTTGAGAGATCGGGTTTTCTGGCGTTACATTGAAAATGAACATACTTTAAATGAATAAAATGCTACCGCCTCTGGCACCGCTGCGGCGTTTGTCAAAAGCCAGACAGGTAGCCTTGATGGGGGCAGTGTCCATACTGCCCATGCTGCCTGTTACCTTTTTTCTTCCCATTCTGCCTGATATTGCCAGGTCTCTTGCTGTTAGCTCTACAGAGTTTCAGTTAGCGTTGCCTCTGTTTGTTCTGACTCAGGTGTTTGCCATGCCGGTGGTGGCCCTGCTGTCTGATGCGGGCTTTCGGCTGCACTGTCTTTACTGGTCGTTAGTGGTGTTTGTAACAGGCACGCTGTGTTGCCTGGTCTCAGTGGAAACCTGTCTGTTTTTTATTGGTCGGGCCTTACAGGGCGTAGCATCCGCAGGTTTGATGACAGTCGTACCTGCGATGGTGAACGAATGTTATGAAGACAATGAAGTGGCCCGTGTCCTGTCTTACATCACGGCCATAGGTTTTATCGTCCCAATGGCAGGGGCTGAGCTGGGTACGTTCATTGCATCCTGCCTGAGCTGGCAATATGTGTATGCAATCATTCTGGTGTATGCCGTGGTGGTGAGTCTGGTTTGCAGGCGTATGCTGAAAAAGCCCGAGCCTGCTCATCCTGTTGACTGTGTCAGATATTACAAATCCTGTTTATGGCATTGGAAAAGCATGCTGACGGATCGTTACACACTGGCTTTTCTGATTTGTAATACCGGAGTTGCCATTGTCTGTCAGATTTATGTGAGCAACTCTGCCTTTCTTTATCTTGAGTACTTTAAACTTCGGCCAATTACCTACAGCTATCTGTTAAGTGTCTTGTATTTAAGCCGGATGCTGGTCAGTGTGTTTAATGGTTTGCTGCTGAAAAGACATGACTATCTTTATATTGTGCATCACAGCATACCGTTACTTATTTTTCTGACGCTGCTGACAACCGTGATGGATTTGATTTTCCATCAGGCAGACACTCTGAATCAGATGTTGCCCATCATGCTATTTGCCCTGTCCGGCTTTATTTTAACCAATACTCTGGCGGGCGTTCTACAGAACAATGACAAGTGGGCCATGCAGGCTGTGTCGTTAATGTTTATTCTGTTTTCATCTATGGCGAGCATCGTCAATATTTTTTTGATTGTCCATCAGGACGGTACTCCTAAAGTATTATCTCTGTTTTCACTGTTGGTACTGGTTATAACCTATCTTGTCTTTTTGGGCACTCTGCCCGCCCATAAGCGAATCCGGTGACTCGTATGACGATTACAGTGGACTGCTCCGATCAGGAACAGATTGAACTGGAGGAGTATATTGATTTTTGTCGTTCACAGGCGCACTTAAATGACCGGGATCAGGTTCTTGCAAGTGCTTTTATGCTGCGTCGTCTGGCGAATAATCAGACATTCCTTCTTGATTTTCTTAATGCCCGTTTAAAGAATGTTGAACAGTACAATGTAAAAACAGATTTCACACCGCCCAGCTTTTATCTGTTCAGTTGCAATGCATTTTCAGTTCGGGCGGTATTGTGGCTCCCCTGCGATGAACCTGACTCGGAAGATGCCATCTCTCTGGGGTATGGTGTTACGCACAACCATCATTTTGATTTTCTTACCTGTGGTTGTTATGGGCCCGGATACAGAACGATTGTCCATTTGTGCGACAAAAGCCGGATGGCAGGTCTGGTTGGGGAGTCGGTTGAGGCCGCCTTTCAGGAAGATACCTTGCTGACGCCGGGTAAACTGATGTTTTACCGGCATACGGAAGATATCCATGTGCAGTATCCGCCTGAGAGTTTATCCGTTTCCATTAATCTGATTTTTCCCTCTCATCCTGATGCGCTTGAGCAGTGTGCTTTTGATCCTGAAACCTGGGTAATCACTCATCACCTTGACCCCATGGCGACCACAACAAGACTGTTTCAAATCGCCAAACTCCTGCACAACAATCAAACCGTTGAGCGGTTGCTCGCTATTGCCGAAAGGCATGCTCATCCCAGAGTGCGTTCTATGGCTTACTTCTCGCTGGTGTCGATTCTTCCACAGTCCAAAGCAGAGCTTTTAAAACAGGCAGGCAGTGACTCCAGTTCCTTTGTAAAAAAACTGTTTGCCGCTGCTAGTGAGAGCGAGCAGGGATAGGCCGTCTGGCCAGATAATGCATTCCTGAAAGTAGGGCTGGAAACCAGATTTTTCCATGTAGCTCAAACTGTAAACAGGTATTTTATAGAAATGTTTAAGCATTAGTGTTGGGGTTGTAAATTAAGTTAATATCTATGGATATCGGCGTAATCTGTAGATATATGTACTTTGTCGCTTAGTTGCGAGCCCCGTTATTTACTGATTTATACGATTTTTTGGCGACTGCTCATAAAATAGCTCAACGTTGATTCAAGTCACAAAAGCGATCATTTCAAAAGAAAAGCCCACACATACCTTGCAGGTACAGTTCGAAGTTGTACATAATGCGAAACGTTTCAATAATGAACTGGCAAGTCGTTTCTTCAGATAGAAAGGAATACAATGGACTTTACTCGATCTGCATTTTTAACAGGAGCAGGGGCGTTGCTGACCGCTGCTGCTCTGTCAGTACAGGCTGCTACAGCGGTTCAGACACAGCCAAATATTGTCTTCATCTTCTCGGATGACCACTCAACACGAGCTATCAGCTCTTATGGCTCTGACCTGGTACCGACTCCAAACATTGACCGGATCGCGCAAGACGGTGCCCTGTTCCAGAACTCCTTCGTTGCCAACTCTATCTGTCAGCCAAGCCGTGCAACGGTAATGACCGGTAAGCACTCTCACCTGAACGGTGTTATCGATAATACCTCTCGCTGGAATCCTGATCAGACAATCTTCCCTAAACTGATGGAAGAGGCGGGCTACCAGACCGCGCTGGTGGGTAAGTGGCACATGCAGCCAACACCGGTAAACGAGTTTGGCTATGCAACAGTACTGAGTGGTTCCGGCGGTCAGGGAACCTTCTATCAGCCTGAGTTTATTAACAACAAAGGTGAAAGCTATACCGTAGAAGGCTATTCCGCCGACATTATTACGGACAAGTCCATTGACTGGCTGGAAAACTCACGGGAAGAGGGTCAGCCATTCCTGCTGAAGGTTCAGTACAAGGCGCCGCACACACCTCGTCGTCCTTCGCTTGAGCATCTGGAAACCTTTAAAGATCACGTGTTCCCGGAGCCGGAAACACTGCACGATGATTACTCCACTCGTGGTGAGCATGCCGATAAGGCGTGGATGGAACTTTATGGTATGAACCATGAAGGTATTAATGCTTTCCCTCCGGCAGCGACAACACCAGAGCGCGCCAAAATTCGTGAAGACTGGTTTGCCAGCATGAACGAACATCAGCGCTGGGCGCATGATAGCTGGATGAATCGCATGACTGAAGAGCAGCGTGATGCGTGGCACGCTGCTTATGATGACATGAACTCTGAGTACTGGGAAAAAATCCAGACTGAGCCATACAAGCGTGTTTACAGAAGACTGACGCCTGAGGAGAAGAAGCCTCGTACACAAATGATGTATCAGCGCTTTATGAAGGAATATGCTGGTACTGTCGTTAGTATGGATGACAGCATTGGTCGTCTGCTGGACTATCTGGAAGCAAATGATCTGGTTGAGAACACGATTGTTGTTTACAGCTCCGACCAGAGCTTCTTCATCGGTGAACACGGTTGGGCTGAAAAGCGTTATATGTATGAAGAAGGCCTGAAAATGCCATTCATCATCCGCTGGCCTGGTCACATTGAGCCGGGTTTAAGACCTGACGCGATGATCCAGAATATCGACTACGGTCCGACCTTTATGGCGGCTGCAGGTATGGAAGCACCTGATGAGATGCAAGGTCTTTCTTTCCTGGATGTTCTGAAGGGAGAAATGACCGATGAGCAGTGGCAGGAAGGTCGAAACCGTATTTACTACCACTACTACATGCAGGGCGCTCATAACGTTCCTCGTCATGACGGTGTGCGTACGGAAGATTACAAGCTGATTCACTTCTACTCTGAAAACGACGGTAAGGGTTTGTATGAAATGTATGACCTGAATACCGATCCGCACGAAATGAACAACATTTTCGAAAATCCAGAGTACAAAGAAGTTCGCGACAACATGATGAAAGAGCTGGAAGGTGCTCGCGAAGAGTACGAAGTACCTGATGATGTTTATGTGGCTCCGTTCCCTTATATGAATGCAGAGGAACGCAGACGTTTAGGCTACGATAGCTGATCTGGCACTTAATTGTTGCTTCTTGAGCCGGGAGGGTGTCCTCCCGGTTTTTTTGTCTTAAATAAAAGTTTTCATATAAAAGACAAGTGCTTTTTATATGTCAGCGTGTTACAGATTGAGTTGTCTGACCACGAAATCGATATCTTTGTCGCCCCTGCCGCTCAGGTTGATAAGGATGCTCTGGTTTTTTGACAGCTGAGGAGCCAGCTTTATGGCACCGGCCACCGCATGCGCACTTTCCAGTGCCGGAATAATGCCCTCTTTTCTGGACAGTGTCATAAAGGCATCCAGACATTCCTGATCCGTTGCACTCTGATATTCAATACGACCTATGTCTTTTAAATAGCTGTGCTGCGGCCCAACTCCGGGATAATCAAGACCCGAGGCAATGGAGTGAACCGGTAATGGTTCTCCGGCGTCATCCTGAAGTACGTAACATTTGAAGCCGTGTACTGCACCGGGTTTGCCCAGCGTTAATGTGGCTGCGTGATCCGGAGTGTCCAGCCCTTTCCCTGCGGGTTCTATGCCAATGATGTTGACCGATTCATCCTGAAGGAAAGCGGTAAACAGGCCAATGGCGTTGCTGCCGCCTCCCACGCATGCCATCAGATAGTCTGGCAGTCTGCCAGTCATTTCCTGAAACTGATCCCGGGCTTCTTCGCCAATAATCTGCTGGAAATCACGGACCATCATGGGGAACGGATGAGGCCCGACCACAGAGCCAATGGCATAGAGCTGACTGTCCGGATCACTCAGGTAGGCTTCAAAAGCGCTGTCCACGGCATCTTTAAGGGTTTTGGTTCCGCGGGTAACGGCAACGACTTTACAGCCCAGTATTTTCATACGCGTTACGTTGGGCGCTTCTTTTTCAATATCGATCTGTCCCATATGGATTTCACAGTCGATGCCGACCAGTGCGCAGGCTGTTGCCATTGCTACACCGTGTTGCCCGGCGCCAGTTTCGGCCACCACCTTTGCTTTGCCCATGTACTTCGCCAGCAGGGCTTCACCAATGGCGTGATTGATTTTGTGCGCGCCGGTATGGTTCAGGTCTTCCCGCTTCAGGTAGATCTTTGCACCGCCAAGATGATCCGACAGTCGCTTGGCATAGAAGACAGGGCTTGGACGACCAACGTAGTGTTTATAAAGATCGAGCAGTTCTTTTCGGAAATCAGGATCATTACGGATTTCCCGGTAGGCCCTGTCAACATCGGCAATGGCTTTTTCCAGAGCAGGAGGAACCATGGCACCGCCATAATCACCAAAATAACCATGGTCGTCTGGCATGGGGGCAAACCCTGTTGTTTTATTCACTTCGCTTACCTTGCTTTTTTGTTTGTCACTGAGTTTTCTTCGGATGATGCCAGCAAGCCGGAGTATTTGTAAGGGTGTTTGTCATGGTTTACCTGAATAGAAGATGAATTCAAGAATTTAATTTGAATTACAAATTGCTGTTATAGGAATTGTGTATTTCACAACCACTGTTTGCTGCTCTATATTCTGCTCACAAACAATCTGTGACTGATATTTGTGTGACGTTAAATTGAATTTTGGTTCGTAAATTTCTCCTTGGTTCATCTTTCGTGAAAGTTTTTTGCTTTTACAAATGGCAGGAGGTTCGTTATGTCCTCTCCAATGACGATTGCCGGAATGACTTCGATGGCAGAACAGTTAATGACCCGTAAAGGGTTTGTGTTTGCTGATTTTTGCGAGTTGTTCACCGAATTTAATCATGCGTTAGCCTGCCAGTTATTTAACAGTGTTCTGGAGGCGGTACTCAAACAATCGGTTAGTGAAGGTAAATCCGCATACTCTGATCAGGTTCATCTTGCAGAATCCGGAGAGTTTAACCTGTCACTGGTTGTGGTCGGAGAGGGCGTTCTGAATCATCAGACAATCTGTGCCAGTGAATTTGACATGATTGTCGTAAGTCTGAGTTCAGAACCGGTTAGTATACCTGTTTATAGAGCGCTGCTAGACGTTAATCATCTGTTTGAGCGGCCGGAACCTCTGGTGGCACCGGTCAGTCATCGGCTTGATCCGTTCAGCCCGGTGGTGTTCCATGCTTACCGGGATATCGTTGATCTTGAGAATGCGGATACCAAAGCGCCTTTATTGATTATCCACTCGCTGCCAAGAGGTTCTGTTACCTGGGTTTATGAACGAGAGTCTCTGCAGCCTCTGAATCTTACCGACAATAACCTGCAGAAGTCCCGCATTCAGCTGGCAGTCAGAGTGATTGGAGACATGGGAAGTGAAGAATACGCTGATACGCTGGAGGCATTGGCGACTTCTGACTTTGATCACTTTGTTCGCTGGGAAGCAGCGGAAAGTGTTTACAAATTAAATGAGCAGCGGGGCATTGAACTGTTGCAGCAGCACCTTGTGAATGACACCAATCAGTCGCTGGCCAAATCAGCCAGACAAACGCTGGTTAATCTGACCAGCGGGGAGGGATAGTTGTCATGACCTGCACCGTTTATTCGCAAACCCGGGCGGAATCTTCGCTGGAAGAATACATTGATTTTTGTGAAAGTCATCCGGAAATGCGGCGTCCTGAAGCAGCGATTGCACACGCCGATGAGCTATTGAAACTGTGTAATAATCGGACGTTTCTGGCTCGATATTTTACGGAGCAGCTCCGTCATCTGGCTGATTTTCAAAAAGGTAACGACTACAAGCCTCCTACTTTCGTGCTGCACTATGGCTCATATTACGCGATCAGGGCCGTTGTCTGGCTGCCAATGGAAGAGTTGGCTGCAGATGAGTTGTTATCTTATTACGACGGGCATGATCACAATTTTGATTTTCTGACCTGCAGTTATTCCGGTTCTGGTTATCGAACGGTTATCTACGAATACGATTATGACAGGGTAGTGGGTTATCCCGGTGAAGAGGTGGAGTTGAGATTTAAGGAAGATACCACGTTTCCGGTGGGTAAATTAATGTATTACTTTGCCAGCAAAGATGTACATACCCAGTACCCGCCCGATGATCTTTCAATCTCGGTCAATCTGATTTTGCCCCGCCCCGGTGAACCAAAGCTTCAGTACTTTTTCGATGTGGATAAGCAGACGATTATCGGTCAGGTCAACGAGTTGAGTTTACGCACCAATATTTTCAAAGCAATTCAGACTTTGGAAGATGAAAACAGTATTGAGTTGCTGTTGCATATCGCCCGAAGTCACCCGTGCTTCCGTACGCGGGGGTTGGCATGGGAAGCCGTTCTGGCGATGGAGGCAGGAAGTGTCGATTTTTACTCTCAGGCTATGAGCGACAAACATCCGTATGTTCATGAAGTCGTTCGAGCATCTTTAGGCCGCCAGCAGGCGGCATAAGTAGCTCCCATGCGCAGCTTGGATAAGCTGTGCTACATGTTGGCAAACAGGAGTACATGTGATGAAAACTCAAGCAGTAAAACAGCGTAAAGCCTTTGTTAAACTGGATGAACAAGTCAGCTTGGCCAGCTCTTATAAAAGAGTGGTTAAAACCGCTGTCCAGGGCCGTGAACTAGGCTTTGGTTGCCACCTTCGCAGCAAGTGAAAGCAGGGATTTTCATTAATCACTATCCGGGCATCCTGATTCTTTGATCGGGATGCCCTTTGTACGAAAGACGTTATTAATTCCCCTTGGCATGAACAGCCACGTTCCTTAAAGCTAATTTAGATAGCTAGAACGGTTTTTTAGCTTAGTATTGTCATAAGGATTGAACTAAGTGGGCAAGGATTAGTCAAACGACCAAGATTTGCACTTTTTCCGGATGGCTTCCGGTGAGGGTGTGAACTCCTTGAGCTAATTGGGAAGTTAAATAATGTCTAAAAGATCAATCTCTCTCATTGACGACCGTCATCAGAAAAATAACACTGAAGATTCAGCATCTATTGAAGAGCAAGTTGCCGAATTCCTGAAGTCCGGAGGTAAAATAGAACAGATTGCATCCGGAGTGAGTGGTATGGAAAGCATGGCAACCCGTCAGCCAAAATCTCTGCAGAAAAACACTCGAAAAACCAAGAAAAGCTAACCCCCGGAAGCTGAAGTCTATAACTCGGCACTTAGGTGATGTGCCTGAGAACCGAGCGGTTGATAAGAGAGCCCTGCTTTCAGGCTCTCTTGGTTTTTTATGTTCTTGCTGCCAGTTTGATCGTGGATGCAATCTGCTCCACCTTGGTTCTTATTTCTTCCTCACTGCTGTTTGCAAACCCTAGTACCAGACCTGATTTTACGGGTTCTTCAAGGTAGTACCGACTGAGCTTTGAGCAATAGACTTTCTGCTTGACCAGCTGATTGTAAACTGACTTCTCACAAAGTTCGGCGGTAAATTCAATGACCAGGTGCATGCCTGCGCCGTGAGTATGGATTTTGCACCAAGGTGTCAGCTTTTCGCAGGCTTTTAGCATGCACTCCAGCTTTTCTGCATAAAGTACTCGCATACGCTTCAGGTGTTTACTGAAATAACCCTGTTGAATAAAGGCTGCGGTTGTCGCCTGAATATGGACGGGCGTTTCACCACTGTGCTCCATTTTTGCCTGGGTAAACACATTGGTCAGTTCTTTTGGCAGAATGGTATAACCGAGACGAAGGGCAGGAAACAGTACTTTGCTGAACGAGCCGATATAGATCACTCTGCTGTTTTTGCAAAGCCCCTGCAATGAAGCCAGCGGCCGGTTCTGATAATGGTATTCACTGTCGTAATCATCTTCCAGAATCCAGCTGTTGTGAGTGGCAGCCCAGTTAAGCAGGCGGGTTCGTCGTTGTAATGACATCACACTGCCCAGTGGGTAGTGGTGTGCAGGTGTGACATAAACCAGTTTTGGTGGCGGATCGAGTTGTTCCAGTGCGCTGACCATCACGCCATGTTCATCAACAGGCAAAGCTGTCACATGCGCGCCTGTGGCATGAAGGGCTCGACGGGCTCCGGTATAACCGGGGTTTTCCATTGCGGCCGGATCGCCCGGATTTAAAAGCAGTCGGGCGCACAAGTCCAGAGCCTGCTGTGCCCCCTGAGTGATCACTACCTGATCAGACTCGCAGCGAACCGCTCTGGAGCTTCGGACATAATCGGTGATGACTTCCTGCAGTTCAGGCAGTCCTTGTGGGTACTGAAATCCCATCAGTTCGGTTAATCCGGCATGGGGTATGGAGCTGGAAACCTTATTCCATAATCTGGCCGGAAAGCCTTTAAGATCCGGGACTCCTACTGTGAACCCCTGATTAGAGCCGTTTTTTCGAACGTTTTCATCCCTTATGGCTTCTGCATAATTCGATAGTGCAATATTCTGTATGGGTTTTGGTGGAGAATGGGACTGAGCTTCTGCCTGAAACCAGGCTTCCGGCAATTCTTCTGTGACAAAAGTACCAGAACCTGATTTTGATTCCAGATAGCCTTCAGCGATCAGTTGCTCGTACGCGGCAATCACTGTATTTCGGGCAACGTTCAGCTGCTGTGCCAGTTTGCGACTCGACGGCAGCCGGGTGCCGGGACTGAGGAGGCGATTCAGAACCCGCGTTCTGAGGGTTTGGTAGAGTTGGTCGAACAGTGGCGTGTTGCTGTTGTTGTCCAGCCTCAGGTCGGGTATTTCTACCAAAGGCATTCTCATTAGGTGGCTCTGTCTCTTTTTCGGAAATGGTTCTATCGAACGATCCATTATGCGCGTAGCCTTTGAAGGATTCCAGAGGAGGTCATATGAAAGCACTGCCAGAGTCAGACAGAACAAAATTAAAAAGAAGTCCGAAAAGGGCATGTTTCGACAGGGAACGGCTGTATGAAATTTTTGATGAAGCGCATGTTGTTCATGTCGGTTTTAGCACCAATGAGCAGCCATACGTCATTCCCATGTTGGGGTGGCGGGTGGACAATCAGCTGTACATTCACGGCAGTAATGGCAGTCGAATGATCAAGGCACTGCGTGACGGGACAGGGTGTTGTGTTACCGCCACGCTTCTCGATGGCATGGTGTTATCGAAGTCTGCTTTTCATCACAGTGCTAATTATCGGTCGGCCGTTGTGTTTGGGTCGTTTCGGGCAGTGAATGACCCTGAAGAAATTGAGAGCAGCCTTTATCGATTCCTTGAACATATTGCTCCGGGTCGCTGGGATGAGGTTCGCCCCCCTTCTGAACAAGAGTTAAAGGCAACCACTATTCTGGCTATCGAGCTGGAAGAAGCCTCGGTGAAGATAAGAACCGGACCGGCTCAGGAGGCTGACGGTGATGAAGTTCTGCCGGTGTGGACAGGGGAAATGAGGATCAGGCAACAGGTTCGAGAGATGGTGGCAGATGAGAACGCCAATGTCTCTGAAGCACCCGACTACAGTGGAGCGTGGAAAGAGCGCCGGGAGGTGGAGAAAGAATAAAGAGCAGGATGATTTTGGAGTGGAAGGGGTGACCGGGAGGTTGCCCTTTCGGAAGTTACAGTCTCTGCGTTTGCCGCAGGACAACCCTGCATTATTTCATTTTTTAAGTTGTACGTCAGTACGCATATGTTCGTCTGTTTCTTTGCTGTCGGATCGTTAGACTATGGATGCTTCATGGACGAGTGTACGTATTTTGGTTGAGAGAGAAAAAAATTAAATTCGCATTCGTCTTGTTTGATGGCGATTCCCACCTAAGTGAGTCACATGCTGGACACCATTCAACGCTATTTTGAATTTGATCGATTCAAAACCAATTTCCGAACTGAAATCATGGCAGGCCTGACAGCATTTCTGGCCATGTCGTATATCCTCAGTGTGAACCCTGCCATTCTCGGCAACACCGGCATGGACAAGGGGGCGGTGTTTACTGCCACCGCTTTATCGGCGGCCTTTGCTTCGTTGGTGATGGGTATTTTTGCCAAATACCCTATTGTTCTGGCTCCGGCCATGGGTATGAATGCCCTGTTTACCTACGGTACCGTTATTGCTCTGGATATTCCATGGGAAACGGCACTGGCAGGTATTTTTGTATCGGGTGTGATTTTTTTCCTGCTGTCGGTTACCGGTGTCCGTGAAAAAGTGATCAAGTCGGTCCCTGCCGACATGAAATACGCCGTAACGGCAGCACTGGGTTTCTTTATTTGTTTCATAGGTTTAAGAAACGCCGGGATCATTGCTGCCAACCCGGCCACTCTGGTACAGCTGGGTGATGTAAGATCGCCTTCCGTTCTGCTGGCATTGTTTGGTCTGGCTTTGACCATCTTCCTGATTGCCAAAGGCGTCAAGCTGGCGGTGTTCTTCGGTGTAATGGCCACCACGCTGGTGGGTGTTGCGGTGGGTTTGAACCCGGTGCCGGACGCGATTGTTTCTGCACCACCGAGCCTTGCGCCAACATTCGGTATGGCGATTGCCAACCTGCCCAACATTCTGACGTTGGAAATGGTGGTAGTGGTCATTACCTTCCTGTTCATTGATTTCTTTGATGCAGTAGGCACCATCATCGCGGTGTGTAATGGTATTGGTGTGACCGACAAGGAAGGTAACATTCCCAATGTCAAACCGGCTTTGTTTGCCGATGCCGCTGGTACGATTGTGGGTTCGGTGCTGGGTACCAGTAGTGTGACCTGTTACTCCGAGTCGGCTGTTGCGGTAGGTACTGGTGGTCGTACCGGTTTTACTTCGGTGACCACGGCGGCCTGTATGCTGATGGCTCTGTTCTTCTTCCCGTTGATTGCCATGTTTACGACGGTGAGCACCTCTCCGGCACTGATTGCTGTGGGTGTCTTTATGGCCAGCAGTCTGCATCATATTGACTGGTCAAAGATGGAAATCAAGATTCCGGCATTCTTTACCATCATTATGACAATTCTGTCGTACAGTCTGGTAGACGGTATCGCCTTTGGTTTTACGCTTTACCCGGTCTCCATGCTGGCACAGGGACGCGGTCGTGAAGTGACGCCGACCATGTATGTTCTGTCTGCTATCTTCGTGACGTACTATTTCTTCCTGTAAAAGCCCTGCAATATCAGGCTGGTGCTGCTTGTACCAGCCTGCTTTATCTAGGAGCCTGTCGGACTTACCACTGACCTACTGCGAAAAAGCCGGATTTGGCCATTTTTGACGATCCTTTTCGTTGAATAGCTCGCTATTCGCCTCAAATGATCGTCAAAACTGTCTCAAACCGGTCTTTTTCTCGCTACGGTCGGCTAAGTCCGACAGGCTCCTAGTTCCTAATATCTCTTCTATTTTCTGACGAATAAAACGGTATCGGGCAGGCAGTTGCCGGTACTTCTTTTCAACCAGATAAATGGTTTCAAACACCGGGTTTGGTAGTGTCAGGGCATGAATTTTGTCTTTGTCCGGAAAAGCCTGCACCACCGAGGCAGGCAATACCGTAAAGCCAAGACCCGCCGCCACCGGATAAAGAATTATATTGATCTGGTTGACATAGCCACTCACGCGCAGGTCGGGCAAGTTATGGATATCATCCGGAAAGTTGTTTTGCATGACCATTGTTGTATGGTGACTGGCATCCGGATGGCTGATCATGCCCAGCTTTGCAAGATCGGAATAGGTTCGGGCCGGTACTTTACTGGCGGGTATTACAAGGTATAGCTCTTCCCGGCTGACCGCAGTGGCAGACAATAAACCAGATCGGGGCTCACAGGTCATCAAACCAAGATCTGTCCGATGTTCAAGCAACTCGGTTTCTATTCGGTGGTTGGGTGCGATTTCATAATGAATTTCCAGGTCCCGGTGGTTCTGTTGCAATGAAACCAGTTGCGTGTAACAACGAATTCCAAGAGCGCCCGGGCTGGATAAGCGGCATAAGCCCTTACAGGGGTGGTCGTTAAGTAACTGTTCCTTCAGGTCTTGCTCACTGCGCAGCAGGTTTAATGCAAACTGGTAAACCTGCTCTCCGGCTGGTGTCAGCTCAAACTGTTTGCCCTGACGGTTCAGCAGTTCGGTATCGTAATAGTTTTCCAGTTTTTGAATATGCTGGCTGACGCCGGGCTGTGTCATTGCCAGTACATGGGCTGTTTTGGTGAAGTGGCCTTGCTGAACCAGTGTCGTAAATGTTCTTAGCCAGATTGGATTGATCATAAAAAATAAATTTGAGGACTGCAGGTATCGACATCAATTGATTGAGCGTCTATTTCAGAAGTTCACCGGGAGTTTCCCGACAGATTTCCCAGCTTTTCATACTCTTGCTTCATGTACTCAAGAAATACTGCCATCATTTCTTCAGTTGTTACATTTTCATCATTGAGATTCAACTGGTTTGTTTCCAGAAAAGTCGTGTTGTTTTTAGAGGCTGTTTTAAAACTAAACAAGCCTCTTAACCATTATTCGAATCATGCATATATAGATAAACGATTCTGAATTTTCTGGTAGTTGCTCATAATCCTTCGCCAAGCGACGAGAGCCTTCAAACCACCCAAAGGTTCTCTCTACGACCCATCGCTTGGCTTGCACAACAAATTTACCCCGTGGGCGCTTTGTGATTTCCAGCTCTCGTCTTGGCTTTCTCCGATAAAACCACTCTTCCAGATACCCTCTGTAACCGCAGTCTGCCCAAACCTTACGGATTTTCTTAAAGTGCTTGATCACACAGGCAAGCAATATCTCTCCAGAAAGGCTGTCACTGATAGAAGCTGAATGAACCCAAAGAACCAGAATCAGACCTAGCGTATCTACAACTATATGGCGCTTTCTACCATTGATCTTCTTGCCTCCGTCATAACCCCGGCCCCCCCTTTTACTGAGGTTTTTACACTCTGAGAATCAATGCTGGCAGCAGTTGGTTGAGCTAATTTGACAACACTCAGCCTTACTTTGTCTCTCAAAGCGTCGTGTAATTTCTTCCAGGTTCCATCGAGCCGCCAGTTTCGGAAATAGGTGTAAACGGTTCCCCAAGGCGGGAAGTCAGAAGGCAACTGTCGCCACTGACAGCCTGTTTTATCAACATAGATAATCGCATCCAGAATGTGTCGATAAGCCCACTCTCTGGGTCTGCCATTTTTGGGTTGGTCATATCCCGGATCGGGGAAGAAGGGCTGAATGACTTTCCACTGGTCATCAGTCAAATCTGAGGGGTACATGGAGAACCCTCCATCAAAGAAACTCTATGAAGGGTAATACATTGTGTACGAATTTTCTTGAGTCAGTGGTCTATAGCTTTTGAAACAGCCTCTTACCGAAAAAAGATTTTTCATCAAACAGTTTTACACTGTTTACAGGCAGGTCCATGATCTCTGGCTTATTGACGATCCACCATTCAGGTGCAAAATGGTGCGGCGATATCAAATGCCCCGTTTTAGAGATCATTGTATTGGTATAGAAAATAAGCTGACCCGGATCGTTGGTGTTAATGGATTCCAGCTTTATGTTATGGGTCAGCTCACGTGTGATCACTCTGGTTTTCCAATCCGGGCCGGATTGACGATGCGGGATACTAAAAGTCCATACTGAAAAAGCCGGGTTATTGACTGAATAGCCTAATGCGGGATGAATGAGAAGCACAGAGTTGGGCAGATTATTGTCGGGCAGGACGACCTGACTATCGAGCCAGAGCAACAAGGCCATAAACATATGTCCGATTCGGGTGCCCGGTGTTATCTTCGCCTTTTGGTCTGAAGCGGGCAAATGACTGAGCAGCTGCTCGAACATAAAGGCGGGGTCAGATGGAATAACTGTTCTCTGGTAAGCATTGATCATTAAAGTCAGTTTCAAATAATACGATGAATCCTGATCCAGACTGTTGATGCGCCTGGATGTCAGTGGCACAACAAATCGATCCATTGTGTCGAAACGCCAGGAAGCAACCTCATGCATAGGGTAACGCAACAAAAAAGCGGTTTGTTGAGAGGATAAAGGTGAAACTTCTGACCAGTGACTTTTTGATAAGCCTGGAGATACGTCACTGGTCTGATGCAATAGCAGGGATAAAACCATTTTGTTTTCTGCAAGTCGTCTTATTTCCTGCACATCGTCAATGATCTCTTTGACGATTATTTTTTTCTTAACATCAAACCAGTAATGCTTTGAATGTGGTTGAAAATGTTTGTCGGGCTGCACCACCTGTATGTGAAAATGGAAACCTCTGGAAGCCAGAGCTTTAAGTAACAATGGTATGTAGCTATCCCCCCAGAGTTTTATAAACTCCTCGTCATATGCTCTGGATGCAGACATTTGTGACATCCGGCGTAAATCAGGAGCCGACAGGCTACCAGTGTAACCGGAATTGATATGACGGTTTCGTTCCAGCCAGTTGCTGATGCTGATCCAGAGCCCATTTGCTGAAGAGTGAGCTTTTGAGGATTCCAGTCCAAGAATAAAGTTTGCATAACTCTTGGCTTCGGTCTCACTCATCATGCAAGGGGTGCTTTCCAGAGTATGTATGTTTTGCTGTTTTTTGTAGTGCGGTTTAACATCCCTGATCCATTTAAGCCACCGGTCTTTTTTCCACTGATCCACCCTTGCACTCATAAGGGACGCTTCCATCTGCAGAAATTTAACAATAGGAGATGATTGATCCACACTCATTGCTTTGTGCGCATGTTGGTGTTTGTTGTTGGTTAAGATATCTGAATGGTACGACACATAGGCTTTCCCTCCTCTGGTGTTACTGTCAACAGAGAGAGCTCCGGCGCGACTCACGTCGCTGTTTGCTTCAGAATCTTGTCCCCATGCTACACGTTGTTGTGCCTTAAGCAGACGCGTTATCTCATTATGAACAGGGGGCTTAGAGGCAATCTTGAGCAACGCGTGGTCAAACAGTTTGTACCAGAAGTTACTTTGTTTTTTTTCCGGCGTGCAGTCCATCTCACTGAAGATGCATTGTCTGAATGCAATCAATTTGTTCTGACAGGTTCTGAATAACATGCCCAGAAAAAACAGGTAGCGGTGCAGGGGGTTCATGGAAATGTCATCAAAATGGGTGGCAATCCCCTCCAGCTCCATGTCAAGAAACTGATGGTTAATGGCCGGTGTTTCCCCTTCAAAAGCCATAAAAAAGGGAGTCAGATCTACCACTGTTGCCTGAGTACCGTCATAGAAATAGTTGGCGTAATTAGGGTCAACAGCCAATGAAAAGCCAGTCGATGCCGGTAACAGGGTTCTGAGCTGCTTAGCATTACTGGTATCACACTCCACCAAAAGATCAATGATATCGTCCAGCAGTTTTTCCATAGCAGGCATGGGCTGACCGGGGTCTTCAAACAGGTGGTCAAGAAACTGCTCGGAATCACACTTCTTTTGAACACCGTAAAGCGCCACTTTCCCTTTTTTTCGTGCAGGCACATGGAAATAGATCAAGGGCAGGTAACGAATTTCTGCCATCGTCAGCAAACGCATATTGATCTGTGCCGTCAGAATAAACTCCTCGGCAGACCGGGTATCAGGCACCTCTTTGATCACCCGCTTTATCGCAGCTGAATGCAGGAAGCTGACAGGCTCCATGACCTGAGCCGATATTCCGCGACCAAGCAGGCTTCCTACGTGGCGGTTCGCTGCAGGGTTTTCCGGATCATATTGTCTTTCCAGATGGCTGAGAAAAAGCTCAATACTTTCTTCGGTGTATTCAGGGAGCGGTGAAAATTCGTCATGAGGGTCAATAATGTCATCAATGGAGAATTGCTGGGCGGGTCCCATCGGGATGCAGACTTCGAATTGATTGCCTCTGTCATCATCGTTATCGCTGCTATCGCTGACACACAGCGACATCAGTAGGAACTGGTCGTTTTCCCCACCTTTTTGGAATTTGACAGATGAATCGCAGTAATCAACAGGCTTAAAGTAAGCGTGTTCATATTGACTGCTACTGTTGAACAGTTGTTGTGATGAGTAGCTGTCCACAAATCCGAGCTGGCTGTCGTGGAACAGGCTTTCATCACTGCACTGTGGTTTTATTGGGTTAGCTTTGCTAAAAGTCAGGCCTGCAACGGTACCGTCTTCAGATGAATACTGTTCATACCCCGCCTTCTGTTTATAGGTTTTGTGGTTCGGGGAGTTTTTATCGAGAAAAGGTTCCGGATAGGTAATAAAGACCGATTCGGCAGCTTTGTTTGAATGGTCTTTATTTGCTACAGGAACAAAAAACAGGTCGAAGTATTCCTGATAAGGGGGAGGCGGGTGTTTTTCCAGATAATGACGGAAGGCTTTTAGTGAATGTCTAAACCATCCTTTATTTTCAGCAACAAAGAGTTCAACAGTATTTTTGTGAAGAAGGGTGAATTTTTCCAGCTCTGTTCCTGCCATGGCGTCAGAATGACTGAACTGCAGGCAGAACAATATTGAGATCAGCGCCGGTGTTGTTCGTTGTTGTTTTATTAACCGGATCAGCTGTTGAAAGGCAGCCTTATGAAGAATCAAACTGACAACCTGAGTCTGTCTTATCTTGTTGATTGCCAGTGATTCTAGTTCAGATCGGGCGCTGTGTGCCAAATCCGGTTAAATTCAGCGTGGATTAAAAGGGAGCAGACACTTCAAAGGTCATGGACTCCTTCAATACCGGATGCATAAAGGTCAGTCGGGTTGCATGAAGGTTTAACCTTGAGCTGGCTGAATACGCTTCGGCATGGGCATAAAACTCACAGCCAAGAATAGGATGCCCCAGTTCAGCCATATGTACCCTTAGCTGGTGTGAGCGTCCTGTTACAGGTTCAAGCCATACCCGACTGTTTTGGCTGGAGGTTCCATCGTGGTTATTAATGCACGAATAGTGGGTCAGGGCAGGCTTACCCTGTTCATGGTCTACGATCTGTCTTGGCCGGTTTGGCCAGTCACAGCGCATGGGCAGGTCAACAGAACCTGACGTTTCTTCAGGAATGCCCCACACTTCTGCGGTATAACCCTTGCTGACCAGACGGTCCTGAAACTGGCGACTCAGTGCCCGGTGACTGTCAGCATGCAGGGCAAACACCATGACCCCGGAAGTGGACATGTCCAGTCGGTGTACCACCCGGCTTTCTGGGTTTATGGCCTGCAGGCGGGATAAGGCACTGTCAAAGTTGGCAGGGTGTCGCCCAGGCACGCTAAGCAGACCGGCGGGTTTGTCCACAACCACCAGATGCTCGTCCCGGTATAATTCCCTGAGTTCCTCATGGCAGGCAGGAACAATATGTACAGGGCGTTCAGAAGTTTGGGCTGATTCAGTCATGGGAGCGAATTATGGCGGCAAAAGCCACTGGTGTCATTGGTCATTGATACCAACGTTTTAAGTGGCTTTTGCGAGGTCACTGGCTGATAACCCGTTAATCAGGAAGGCTGTCGGGAAAAGCGAACCCTGAAACGTTGCCAGAATTCAGGCGATGTTTTAAATATCAATAGGCTCACAACCACATGCAGAAGTGCCAGAGTCAAGAAGAACTCCTCGATGCTGCGGTCGGCAACGCCCAGAAACACCATACCGAAGACGGCACTGCAGACCATATAGAAAGAGTTCATCACGTTCAGGGCTGCAATCATTCGTGCCCGGCGGCTTTCTTCGGTTCTTTTCTGAACCATGGCGTACAGAGGCACAATAAACAGTCCGCCAAAGAAACCAATCATGGCTAGATCAAACAGTACCCTGACATTGGCCGGAATCATTAAAAATTCCGCAACGCTCAGAAATTCGTCGGTGGTATTTGGCGAAATGGCAAAAAACAGATCCAGAGCAAACAGGCTGAGACCAAAAGCGCCCAGAGGCACGATGCCGGGTTCAACCTTGCCGTGGGAGATACGTCCGCAAAACAGGGAGCCTGCCGCTACACCCACGGTAAACATGGCCAGCATAATGCTGACGACCTGAGGGCTGCCGGATAAAATCTGGCTGGCAAGGTTGGGAAGCTGGGTCAGATAGGCGGCTCCCAGCGCCCAGAACCAGGAAATCGCCACCAGACACATATAAACCGTTTTATTACCATGGGCGTCTTTCATGATTTTCCGGGTCTGGGAGAACAGGTTGTAACTGATGTCCAGCTCCGGTGCTGCTGCTCTGGCTTCCGGTACCTGACGGGCGCACAGCCAGCCGAGAATCGCCAGCACGACAACGGATACTGCAATCCACTTATGAGCTTGTGGCAATTCAACCAGAAGACCTGCTCCAAGCGTGCCGAGGAGAATGGCCACAAAGGTTCCCATTTCCACCAGTGCATTACCGCCTACCAGCTCATCGTCGTACAGATGCTGGGGAATAATGGCGTATTTGACCGGGCCAAAAAATGCACTCTGGGTGCCCATAAGAAAGAGCAGAATCAGAAGGATCAGAAAATTCTGGCTGATAATGAAGCCGGCAGCCACGGCCATGATTCCGATCTCCAGCAGCTTGACCCTGCGGATGATCAGCGACTTTTCATACTTGTCTGCCATTTGTCCGGCAATGCCGGAAAAGATGAAAAAAGGCAGGATAAACAGGCCAGCTCCCAGGTTGATGAACAGGTCCGAGTCGAACGGCAGTTGCTCGGCAGTCGCAAAAGCGGCCATCAGCAACAGTGTGTTTTTGTAGATGTTATCGTTAAACGCGCCCAGAAACTGGGTCGTAAAAAAGGGTAAAAACCGTCTTTTACCCAGTAGGGAAAGTTGGTGGCTGTGACTCATTCGGTCTCCGCAGATTCTTGCGCCTTAGGCTGATTAACTAAGAACATTCGCAGGTAATGGAAGTTAATGCAACGTTCGTTTGTTAGTCAGGTGTATTCGTTAAATGTCAGGCTTGGCGAGAAAAAATATCTGAGGAAAATAACAGTCTATCGATCAAGTAGAAATAATATTGACTGAATGATGAATATTCAGTCATGGTAGTTAAATAGTTGTAGTATAAAAAACCAGTCGTCTTTTTTGATATAGCCACTCAAGTTGCTATTCACTTAATAGCCCCGCTGAAAAATGAACAGGGCTGTTAAGTTAAGCTGGATGGCTGTATTTGCTTAGACGTTATTAAAACTACAAAATATGAATCTTATTTATTTTTTGTTGGCTGTAGGCGCATGATTAATAATGTCGGTTGGAATAAACATTTAACCTTGTGTAAAGATTGAACTGAATGAGGCTCCTCCTCCCCATAAGGATAGTTATAACTCTTTTTTTAGTGTTGAATTGTCCGATACAGACATTCTTCGGCAACTACTTAACGTGTTGTCTTGATGATTTAAATAGTTGGAATCAATAATTTCAAACCAGCCATAACCACTTCTTATGATGCTATTTTTAACCAGTTTTTTAATCTCTGCGTGTATTTTCTGACGACTGACGCCCAGCATATCCGCCAGATCGGTTTGTGTTGCATAGACTCTGTTGCTGTCGGGCCCGGCAATGCTGATCAGCTTACGCAGTACGCGCTCTGGCAGAGGCCTGGTCAGTAATGATTCAACGATTTCATCAAGGTCGCAGGCGCTTTCAGAGGCTGATTTCAACAACACATTCATTAATGTCGGGTATTTATTCAGCTCGTTCAATTTGATTTTGATTAAAAGAGATAAACAATCTGTCTGAGCCTGAACCGATGTTGTATGGGATGTGATGCCAGAAAAAAAGCCAAAGTTAATCAGATGTAGCGAATGTTTAATGTGTATAGCGACTGAATGATTATCCTGATTTGATTTTGTGGCTTTTGTTGAACCGGATAGAAGAATTAAAATGCCGTCTACTAATTCATCTTGTTTGCATATATATCCATTTGCTTTTGTTTTGATCAAGCGACAATGATTCATTAATTCGGTAAGCTCACGGTTTGATACATGATCACCCAATAAAGCTGACAGATGTGATTCAATGAAAGGTGTTTTACAGGCAGTTGATAGAGATAGAGGCTTTATCAGAGGTAAATAATTCACGAGAGTAATCGCGTCCTTAATATTACTTTGTCGTTTATAATTAGTACCATATTAAAAAAATTAATAAAGACTGTTTTGTTAGTTTTTTATGAATGCTCCGAATTATTTATCGGAGCAGTGTGCTGAATTGGTCAAAAAGTAACAGGATTGGCTGAAAAGGTAACGGATGGTGTCATAAGCTCATCCTGAGCTGCGATCAGTTGTAATTCAGGGCTGCCTGCCAGACTGGTTGTTTTAAACAATCCGTGCATCGCTCCGGCGATGTGCTCAAGTGAATGTTGCAGGCTATTACTTTGCAAAAGCTTTGCTAAAAACAGCGCTGCTGTTGCATCGCCTGAACCACTGACAACGTCCTTCATCGGGTACATAGGGGTTTTAACCAGCCAGGCTTGTGCATAATTAACCGCCAGCATGGCAATCTGGTCGTTCTGGCAATCCTCGGTAATGAGGCTTGTGACCAGAACCGTATCAGGGCCTTCTGCCAACAGAATTTTTGCTGCATCGACAGCCTGTTCGATGGTTGTAATCTGTCTGCCGGTCAGCATCTGCAGCTCAAAGTGATTGGGTGTAATGATGTTAGCCTGCTGAATAACCTTGTTGCGAAAGAAGTCCGGAATCTCTTTCTGAACATAAATGCCGGTATCGACGTCGCCTATCACCGGATCACAGCAATACAGTACATCAGGGTTAGCTGAACGAATACGTTCAACCGCATCAAGAATGACCTCTGCCATACCCGGGTCACCCATGTAACCGGACAGAATGGCATCACACTCGGCAAAAGCACCATGTTCCTCCATACCCAGAAGCACTTCCCGGACGGTTTCAGGGGTAAACACAGGGCCACGCCAGCCGGGATGACCGGTATGATTGGAAAACATCACCGTATTCACAGGCCAGACATTAAAGCCCAGCCTCTGTAACGGAAAAACAGCCGATGAATTGCCCGCATGACCAACAGCAACATGGGACTGGATAGAGAGAATATTCATGCTTCAGACTGTACTCACTAATGATTTCAGCCTCAAGGCTTACCCGCTACCTCAATAATTCACCGGCAATAATCATTTTCCGAACTTCGGTCGTGCCTGCGCCGATTTCCAGCAATTTGGTGGATCGAAACAAGCGGTTCATTTCCGATTCCCAGATGTAACTTGTACCGCCATGTACCTGAACGCCGTTGTCCAGAACCCTGTTACACATATCCGCGCAATACATCACGGAAGCGGCTGTACGGGCATGAATTTCACCACGACCGGCGGTGGTCTCGTCAATATGGGTGACTTCTTCCAGTACCTGCCAGCAGAAAGATTTCATGGTTTCCACCCAGACGTACATGTCGGCCAGACGGGACTGAATCATCTGGAAGCTGGCAATGGTCTTGCCAAACTGTTCGCGGGTTTTTGAGTACTCAACCGATAGCTCTAAAGCCCGTTCAGCAATGCCGACATTGATGGTGGCGATGATGGCACGTTCAATATCCAGCCCACTCATCACCACCTTATGACCCTGATGCTCCTCACCGACAATGTTGTCCACAGAAACCCGCAGGTCTTCAAACACCAGTTCACCGGTCTGGCTACCACGGAACCCCATCTTTTCCAGCTTCTGAGCCACTTTAAAGCCGGGTGAATCGGTTTCTACGACAAATGCCGTAATACCCTTGGAACCTTTGCCGGGCTGGGTTTTGGCATACACCAGGCAGATGTCAGCCACCGGACCATTAGTAATGTAGATTTTGGAACCGTTCAGAACGTATTCGTCCCCATCACGAACCGCTTTGGTTCGCATGGAGCCCAGTGCGTCTGAACCCGCTCCCGGCTCGGTCAATCCAAGGCATCCGGTCCATTCGCCGGAGCACAGTTTTGGCAGGTATTTTTTCCGAATGGCTTCGCTGCCATTGTTGTAGAGATTATTTACACAAAGGTTGTCGTGTGCCACCCAGCTCAGTCCGAAGGCATGGTTCCAGCGTGAGATCGCCTGCAGGATCAAACCGGCTTCCAGTATGGATAAACCAACGCCTCCATACTGTTCCGGTACAGTGACACCAAGCAGGCCAAGCTTGCCCATTTCCCTGAAAGCGTCCTGTGGCCACCACTCTTCGTTATCCATTTTTTCACACAGGGGGTAGAGCTGCTCACGGGCAAACCGGTCAGCATGATCCATCAGGCTCTGCTGGTCAGCAGTGAGGGAAAAAGCCTGCCGGGTGTTTGATGTGTCATTCATAATTATTCATCCCTGAAAACATTAAAACCGCATCACACCGTAGCGGGGTTCGCCAAAGGGTACGTTTAACGATGCACTAATCGACATCGCCAGTGCATTTCGGGTGTCCACCGGATCAATAATGCCGTCATCCCACAATTCGGAGGATGAGTAGTAGGCACTGGTCTGGTTTTCATAGCTGGCTAATACGGAAGCACGAATTGTTTCTATTTCTTCCGGATCCGGTTCAATGCCTTCACGCTGCAACTGTTTCAGCTTGATAGTGACGAGCGTATTGGCTGCCTGATCAGCCCCCATTACAGACGTTTCACTTTGAGGCCAGCTGAACAGGGTGCGGGCATCAAAGGCTCTGCCGCACATGCCATAATTGCCTGCACCAAAGGAGCCATTGGTCATTACGGTGAACTTGGGCACATCCGAGCATGCCTGAGCCATAATCATTTTCGCTCCGTCCTTGGTAATACCCCGGCGTTCGTAGTCTTTGCCCACCATGTAGCCGGTAATATTCTGCAGGAACACCAGCGGTACGTGATTCTGATTACACAGTTGGATAAAGTGGGCTGCCTTTAAAGAACTGTCGTTAAACAGTACGCCGTTGTTGCCCAGAATACCGACCTTGTAACCCCAGATATTGGCATAGCCACAGACCAGTGTGTCGCCATAATCCGGCTGATATTCAGAAAAACGGCTTCCGTCTACTATTCGGGCAATGACTTCCCGCATATCAAACTGTTTCTTTATGTCGTCAGGGATAATGCCGTACAGTTCGGACGGATCATAATAGGGCTCTTCAGGGGTTTCCCGCTGCAGATTGAATTTCGGCTTCTGTTCCCACTGGGCAACGATTTCACGACCAAGGGTAATGGCTTCTTTTTCATTGCTGGCGAAATAGTCGCAGGTGCCTGAAACCGAGGTGTGCATTCTGGCACCTCCCAGCTCGTCCACGGTCACTTCTTCACCGGTAGCGGCTTTCACCAGTGGCGGGCCACCCAGAAATACAGCACCGGTTCCATCCACGATCACTGAATAGTCGGACAGGCTGGGAATATAAGCGCCGCCCGCCGTGCAATGACCAAAGACCAGTGCCAGCTGTTTACAGCCCAGCTTTGACAGCTGCGTCTGGTTTCGGAAAATCCGTCCGGCCATGTATTTATCAGCAAAAAATTCCGATTGCATGGGCAGGTATCCGCCCGCACTGTCGCACAGGTGTATTACCGGCAACTGGTTTTCAATGGCAATATCCAGTGCCCGGATGGTTTTCTTAACGGTGAGTGGAAACCATGCCCCGCCTTTTACCGAACTGTCACTGGCATTGATCAGCACCTCCCTGCCTCCCACAACGCCAATGCCGGTAATACATCCGGCAGAAGGTGCAATACCGTCATAGGCCATGTTGGCAGCCAGTGATGACAATTCAAGGAAAGGGGTGCCGGGGTCGAGCAACAGTTCCAGCCGTTCTCTGGGCAGCATCTTATTCTGGCTCTTCAGGCGCTGAATATCCCTTTCAGGCCGGTGAAACCTTGCAGCTTCCTGCTTTTGATGAAACTCCGTCAGTATTTTTTGATTGTGTGCCCGATATTGTCTGAACTCGGGTGACTGGGTATTAATGCGGGTTTGCAATCGTCTCATGGTGATGCCTCCCCGGCGATGTCCACCAGTATTGAACCTTTTTCGAAGCTGTCACCGGCACCGGCAACATGAATACCTGTAACTGTCCCGGACACCGAAGCCCTGATAGCCATTTGCAGTTTCATACTTTCGATTAATAAAAGGCTGTCGCCTTCTTTGACCTGATCGCCAACAGCGGTATTCAATTCAATAACCACTCCCGGCATGGGCGCAATCACCTGACCACTGGCAGTGTGTCCGCCAGCAGCGGCATCACTGAACTCGTCAATGCATTCGAGGTGCCAGGTTTTCCCGCCAAGATGAATAAACAGTTGCTGGTTATCCTGAGCGATGTAAACCTGCAGACAGTCATCATCCAGCATCAGAAAGGCTTCATTCGGGCCAGACCACTCCAGTCTGGCGTTGACGGTATGGTTACCTATCTTCAGCACGGTCGAGTGTTGTTTGCGAATGGGGGTCACTGAATAGACTGAGTCATTCAATAAGTATTTTGGTTGCATCAGTTCCTCCAGTGCCCAATAGCAGCATGCAACTCGGGTGTTGCTTCTGCTAATAGCCGGTTGTTACGTTCACCTAACTGAGCCGTGGCAAGGATGGCATGGAGTTCTTTCTTGTTTTCCGGCTGGGTAGCGGTGAGATCACTGGCATAATGTTGAATAAAGCCAGTGTCAAAGTGACCTGCTGCAAATTGCTCATGGCGCAGAATCGCGTCAAGGTAATCAGCGTTATGTTTGACACCAAGAATGACCAGATCACCCAGTGCCTGCCGCATTTCCTCAATGGCTTCCTGACGGGTATCGGCGTGAACAATCAGCTTTGCCAGCATGGGGTCAAAGGCGCTGGTAATAGCCTGATTCTGATACAGGCTACTGTCGAACCGTAGGCCCTGACCGTAGGGCTCTTTCAGAAACAACACTTTGCCAGTTTCAGGCATAAAGTCATTAAAGGCATCTTCCGCACAAATACGGCACTCAATGGCATGACCGGATGATGACAGTTCTTCCTGTTTGAAGGAGAGTGGACGACCTGTAGCGATATGGATCTGCTCACACACCAGATCAACACCAAAGGTCATTTCAGTAACCGGGTGCTCAACCTGAATACGGGTATTCATTTCCAGAAAGTAATACTCGCCTTCCGGCGTGTATAAAAACTCAACCGTGCCTGCACTGTTGTAACCGGCGCTCTGGGCAATGCCTCTTGCGGTTTCACAGATTTCACGACGCGTTATGTCATTCAGGGCAGGAGAAGGGGCTTCTTCGATAACTTTCTGGAAACGACGCTGGATGGAACATTCTCTTTCACCTAGGTGAACCACCTGTTGACCATCGCCCAGAACCTGAACTTCAATATGCCGGGCACTGGTAAAATACTTTTCAACGTAAACCCGTTTATCTCCAAAGTACTTTTCAGCCTCGGACGACGCAATGCGCAGGGCATCTTCCAATTCGTCCTGACTATGAACAATGCTCATTCCCTTGCCACCACCACCGGCAGACGCTTTAACCACCACAGGAAATCCCATGGCAACAATGCTGCTGATAAAGTCAGGGTGATCGGGTTCGAGATTGACCGACGGTGGCACAGGAAAACCATGGTCGGCGACAAAGGTTCTGGACGTAATCTTGTCGCCCATCAGTTCAATGATGCTGGCTTCAGGGCCAATAAAGGTAATACCGGCTTGTTCCAGAGCTCTTGCAAACGCGGCATTTTCCGATAAGAAGCCGTAACAGGGATGAACGGCGTCTACGTTCAGTTGCTGACAGAATTCAATAATCTGTTGTCCGTCAAGGTGAGCAGCAGAGGGCGTATCGCCGAGTATTTCTATGGCCTCATCAGCCTGTTGTACAACAGGAGAATGTTGGTCGCTATGGTGATAAATAGCGACAGAGGCAATATCCAGCTGCTGCAAAGCCCTTAACACTCTCAGGGCGATTTCTCCACGGTTGGCAATCAGCACTTTCTTGAAGGGCTTGTCGGGTGGTGGAGCAGGGGAGGCTGTTTTCGTTTCCAGATCGTTCATTGCTAGATCCGTATTTGTTATTTTTTCCACTTTCCTAATTTAAAGGCTCTGGCAGTATATTGGAATGCTTGGAACCTCTATTTGCAGGGTGTATAACAGTAACCAATGACAAGAAGAATAAAAGGAAGCGGTCATGCCCGGGCTATATTACGAGCAATGTGACATTGGGCGGGTGATAAAGCACAACCTTTCCCGCACTGTGACCGAATCAGACAATGTTCTGTTTTGCGCCATTACTCACAATCCTCAGCCTTTGCATCTGGATGCAGAATACGCCAAAGGCACCGAGTTTGGACAACGAGTGTTCAACAGTATGTACACTGTGTCTTTTGCCTGTGGGGTTTCGGTCGAAGACACCACGCTGGGAACGCTGGTGGTCAATCTTGGTTTTGGTGAAATGAGATTTCCCAAGCCAGTGTTTATTAATGACACGCTCAGGGTCGAAACCGAAATCAAGGAAAAACGACCCAGTAAATCACGGCCTGATACGGGCATTGTCACCTTTGAACACAAGGTTTATAACCAGCACAGTGAAATGGTGTGTTCAATGCTTCGTACCGCCCTGTTGCAAAAACTTCCTTCCAGTGCAGACAAGGGAGAGCAACATGCTGGCTAAATCCTATCTGTTTGTTCCCGGTGATAACGATAAAAAAATGCTGAAGGCAAAAAATGCCGGAGCCGATGCCCTGATTTTATGCCTTGAAGACGCGGTTTCAGAAAAGAACAAAAAGTTGGCAAGGGACAAGGTTCTACAGTTTTTGCTGGCTCATCAATCGTCTTCCAAGAGAAAAAGCACCCTGTCTCAACTCTGGGTCAGGGTTAACAGCCTGTCATCCTCTCATCTTCTGAATGATTTAGTGACCATTATGCCGGGTAAACCCTTTGGTGTTTTTCTGCCTAAGCCCTCAGGCTCGGAAGATTTCCAAACCGTTGACCATTACCTGACGGCACTGGAAGTACAAAACAACCTTGAGGTGGGTTCAACCCGGGTTATGAGTGTGGCGGAGTCGTCTATAGGAGCCATCAACCAGAACACCTTTATCCATGCCAGCCCAAGATTGAAAGGGTTTACCTGGGGGGCAGAAGATTTGTCTGCCGATATTGGTGCAATCACGAACTGCGAACCGGATGGGGCACACTTTCTGATCCATCGAATGAATCGGGCTAACTGCCTGCTGGTGGCATCGGCAGGTAATATGCAGGCCATTGACGGGATATGTTCTGATTATAAGTGCCAGAAAAAACTCCGGACAGAATGTGGGCGTGCCCGTATGGAAGGCTTTACCGGTAAACTGGCGATTCACCCGGATCAGGTTGACATTATTAACCAGTGCTTTACACCCACTGACGATGAAGTGGCTTATGCCCGGCGGGTTGTTGATGCCTTTGCCAACAGTCATGGTGCCGGAACGGTGGGGTTGGACGGGCGTATGCTGGACCTGCCTCATTTGAAGCAGGCTCAACAGATACTCAGGCAGGCTGAATCTACTTGATCAGTTTGGCAACGGTTCTAAACTGAGGCGCATCGGCGGTTTTCATCAGCTCAAACAGTGCCATTTCGGTGCTGGTAATGCCGATGCCCGCTTTGCCCAGTTTTTCCAGAGCCAGGTTTTTGTTCTGCTTGGTTCGGGAAGAGACGGCATCCGCTACCACTTCCACATCATAACCGGCCTGATGCAAGTCCATCGCCGTTTGATAAACGCAGATATGAGCTTCAATACCGACCACCAGAACCTGCTTTCGACGGGTCTGTTCCAAAGCTTTTAGAAATTCAGGTTCGCCATAGCAACTGAAACTGCTTTTACTGATAGGATTTTGTTCAGTCAGTAGCTCGGACAGTTCTGTAATGGTGGGGCCCAGCTTATGGGGAATCTGCTCCATCCAGAGTACTGGCACGTCAAGCTCTTTTGCTCCGGCTGTAATAGCCATCAAATTTTTGTATAAATCCTGCTTTTTGTGCATCAGCGTCGCAAGCTTGCCCTGCACATCCACAATCACCAGAACCGTATTATCAAGACTGAACATTCGTTGATCTCCAGATCAGTGGGAATAGAGGTATATCCTACCATCAGTCTCCAGGTGAACGGCTAATCTGGATCAAAAGTTTGGAATCTTCAGTTTCATGCACTTTTACTCACTGATGAAAATAAAAGTGCATTTTCATGAGTTCAGTCGCGTAGAGTCAGGCGTTTTCGCCCAGCTTTTTATACTTGCTGTTAAATTCAGTATTCAACTGAAAAATCAGCTTTTCGGCGGCGCAGCAAAAATCAAAATGAGCGTGAATAACGGCGTCCTTTTCAAGAATTTCCGTTTCGTAGTCAATCAGGCAGGGGTCTGTTTCAATCTTATGGATAAGGGCGGTTAACTGATAAAGTCGTTCCCTCGCTTCCGGCAAATCACCGGCGTGGATGTCCATATCAAGATGTGTGTCTTTTGGGTCAGAAAGGCTGGTCATAAAGCCCCCTCCTGTATTTTTTGTAATGGGTAACTGTTGGTCAGGATTACTGCGCAGTTCCTTCTTCTGGTTACAATCCCTGTAACTTCTGGTGGATGATGACTCGACTATAACGTCAGTTAACAGTCGTTTTATGGATTTGAGTCAAATTTTGACAGGAAAAAACAAAGCGACCCAACCACTGGTTTTCAGTAGTTGGGTCGTTAGTGTGCGAGATGTGATGCAATAAGAGTCTGTTCAGCAGGATGAAAGATCAGGCATTGGTCGCCACAAAATACTTCGGATCTTCAATGACATTGACCTCAACCAGGTTGCCTGCCCGCTTCAGTAACTGGCGACAATCCGGGCTAAGGTGCAGCAGGTGCAGGGTTTTGCCGGAATTCAGATAACGCTCTGCCAGCGTATCAATGGCTTCGAGACCGGAGTGATCGCAGACTCTGGAATCGGCAAAATCAATAATGACATCTTTACCGGCTTCCTGTGGTTTGAACTGTTCCAGGAATGCTGTGGTAGAGCCGAAAAACAGCGGACCATGCACCTTGTAAACGGTGGAGCCTTTGTGGTCTTCCTGTTTTTCCACCCGGATATGCTTGGCGTGTTCCCAGGCAAAGATCAGGGCAGACACAATAACGCCGGTGATAACGGCAACCGCGAGGTCGGTTAATACGGTGACTACGGAAACGAGAATCAGCACAAAGGCATCCCCTTTCGGGATTTTGTTCATGATGCGCAGGCTACTCCACTCAAAAGTGCCAATCACAACAATAAACATCACACCGATCAGAGCCGCAATGGGAATCTGTTCAATCAGAGACGACGCAAACAGAATAAACACCAGCAGAAACAGTGCCGCCGAAATGCCGGACAAACGACCACGTCCGCCTGAATTCACGTTGATCATGCTTTGTCCGATCATGGCACAGCCGCCCATTCCGCCGAAGAAGCCGGTGGTAATATTGGCAACGCCCTGACCGATGCATTCCCGGTTTGAGCTGCCGTGTGTTTCGGTAATCTCGTCCACCATGCGCAGGGTCAGTAACGATTCAATCAAGCCAATGGCAGCCAGAATCAGTGAGTAGGGCAGGATAATCCACAGGGTTTCAAGGTTAAAAGGCACCATGGGAATACTGAACTCAGGCAGTCCTCCGGCAATACCGGCAACATCACCAACGGTTTTGGTATCCAGACCAAAAGCAATCACTACGGCACTGACCACGACAATAGCGGCAAGAGAGGATGGCACTGCCGTGGTCAGCTTTGGCAGAAAATGAATGATCGCCATGGTCAGAGCCACCAGACCGATCAGCATGTAGAGTTCGGTGCCTTCAATCCAGGCGACATCCAGCACACTGCCTTCAAGAAAAGTACCACTGAGCCAGCCAGCTTCGCCTGCTACACCAAACTGTCCGAGTTGGGCAAGGAATATGACAATGGCCAGACCGTTCACAAAACCCAGCATCACCGGGTGTGGCACCATTCGAATGAATTTACCCAGCTTGAGGGCACCTGCCAGCACCTGAATAATGCCCATTAATACAACGGTGGCAAACAGATACTGAACACCATGGGCAGCCACCAGAGACACCATTACCACGGCCAGCGCTCCGGTGGCTCCGGAAATCATGCCGGGCCGACCACCAATGAGCGAAGTAATTAACCCGACCATAAAGGCGGCATAAAGACCCACCAGAGGCTCAACACCTGCAACAAAGGCAAAGGCGACTGCTTCGGGAACCAGGGCCAGGGCAACGGTCAGGCCGGACAGCAGGTCACTTTTCAGACTGGCTGCTTTATTGGTTGTTAATTCGATCACGATATCTACCTGAAAAGTCAAACTGTTCTCTGTTATCGGCGGGGACAGGAGCCCAATAAGGCACGGCAAAGAGACAGGGAACAGGGTGCATTTTGTTGAATTATTGTTTGCCAGCGGATTTTAGACGAAAGCTGAATCATTCCTCAAGCTGAACCAAATCTGAATGACAGAGTACCTGACCTTGTCAGTCGGTTATTAGTTTCTATAGTCAGTGGGCTGCAGCAATGAATGTTTTTCAAAGTTCATATCTCTGAATTAAAGAGGAATAAGATGATGATCTGGAATCAGCTTCCGGTTCGAAACGTATTGCTGCTCTGTGTTTTATGGTTGCCTGCCCAGAGCTGGAGCATGATCGGTGTAGAGCATCAGCCAGCGGGCGCTATCGGGGGCTTCGGTAGTGCAGGCAACCTGCCGTTGTTTCGCGGGGCTGACCCCGAACAGATGATGAAGTCGCAAGTGATCTCTGATCTGGTTGATGGGATGACCGTAACCCCGGAAACTCACGGCATCCTCTTGCCGCCGGATGATTCGGATACGATTTCTTCCGGGTCTGTTCCCGCCCGTCAGGAGCAGGAGCCGAAATCGCTGCTACAAAAACCATGGCCTGAATTTTGGGAAGAAGAACGTGAAAAGCGGCAGGAATTATTGCAGGTTCTGGAAGAACAGGATGTTTCCGAGTTTGAACTGCGCGACCGGGACGACGTTTCGCAACAGGTTATTGAAATCCTCCACAGGGACAGGCAGGAAACCGCTTCGGTACCCGAACCTCCGGCTGACCCGGACGATTTTAAAGGGCAGCAGGTTTACCGGCAGCAGCAGGCGGCTGCATTTCGGGAACGGGATGAAGGCGACCTGGAACCGGCTTTTGCACGGGATCAGGATGAATCCATCGGTGACGGGGAAATGGTTGCAGAGGCGAACCGATATAATGGTGATGTTGAGCTGGACACCCGCCATGTCTACAAGGGGGCTGTTAATGGCATGGTGCATCTGCCTGATCAGAATAGCCAGTCGTCAAAAACACCTTCAGCTCCGCCTTCCGATGCTCCTCCTAGCTATCAGGAAGCCGTTGAAAATGGTGGTTATGTTCCTTGGGCTGTCGAGCCTCGGCTAACTTGGGTCATTCGAAATGGTCAGCTGGTTCAGGAACCGACTCTACCAATTGCGTCGAGTGTAGGGCAGGTGCGGGAGGTTAATCCATGGGTTAGACGTAACGGTGTTAAACAGCTTCCAGAGTCAACCCGAGAGCTGGGTTTGCTTGGGAAGTCGCAGGCAGCTGTGATCGAAGCGGCTTCATCACTGAAAATCCCGGTGGGTATTACCAGCAAGCTTTCAAGGCTGAGAGAGTATCATATCTATTTGATTGTTGACGACAGTGGATCAATGGGAGAGTCCGATACCGGTTTGTCGTACGAAAAAAACGGTTGTCCTCAGTTGTCCAGAATGGAGGAGCTGAAATTCCGGCTGCGGGCTATCATACCACTGCTGGCTGCTGTGTCGGTACAGGGCATCACCATTCGATGTCTGAACCGGTTTGAAGCCCAGTATATTTCCGGTGACATGAGCGTGAGGGATAAGGAAGCGGCGTTGCGTACTTTTGTTGATTCTCTTCAACCGTCCTATGGCACGCCCCTTAACCAGGCTTTAAAAGACAGTTTTGAAAACGCCAAAAGTCAACAGAGGCCTACGGTCGTTTATATATTTACGGACGGAGAACCCACTGACTATGCCGCAGGCGCGTCTGGCTCTCAGGGCTTCATTAACCTGATCAGACAAATTCGACGGGAAAGGGATGCCGAATTTTTCCCTATTGGTCTGATGCCGTGTACGGACAAAAAAAGCTGCATTCAGTGGATGAATGGGTTGGATGAAGACACGGACCTGGGATGGATACAGGTAGTGGACGATTATTTCTCAGAACGGAAAGAAGTTTATGATCATCATGGTGGACTCATTCCTTACACTATTGGGCTTTACCTTGCAGCAGCGTTGCTGGGACCCGTTGATCAGGTACTGGATAACCTCGATGAAAGCACCATTTTCACCAAACGGCAGTTGGAAGAGTTTATGGGGTATCGAGTATCCAGCGAAGAGTACCAGCGTTACCGGAGCAGTGCACAGGAAGCCGTTCGGAATAGACACATGTGGGGACATGGCAGGCATCCGGTTGACTGGCTGAACCGGGAACCTATCTATCTTCAGGGGCAGGCACTGTTCCGGATTGATAGCGGTTGCCGGTACTCCGATTCAGACGACAATGATCCTGATCCCTATAACCCGAACGAATGCCCGCTATGTACTATTTTGTGATGTGATTAATGAAAAGCCCTGTTTCATGAGGGCTTTTCATTATCAAGGTATTCAATAAAACGAAACAGATACTACAAAGAATGAAGAGAGCTATTCAGGACTACACTGCATAAACAAATTAAAAGTTAGAGACGGCAATGATTATAAAATATCCTTTTTTGGCAGTAGTCTTGTGCAGTGTTTTATTGGCTGATGATTGTAAGGCTAATCACCGCGTAAAGAGAATTCTTGGCGGTGACCCAGTACCGATGGACACTTATCCTGAAATAGCCTTTTTTGAAAAAGAAACACGTTATGGAAGGTCGAGCTGTACCGCTACATTGATTGATGTCCGAACGACTGAACCCAAGCTGGCGTGGTTTTTGACAGCCGCTCATTGTGCTTATGCGGGAGAAGAAAAGAACATTAAATTGTCGATGCGGAACTACCATGACCGGCACATGGATAATATACCGGTTGCCAGAGTGTACCAGTACGAAGGTTGGAAAATAGGTGGTTACGAAAAATTGTCAGGAATCATGATAAACGACGCATCCCTGCTTGAAGTTCAACTGCCGGAAGGTCTTGAGCGCATAAAACCCATGCGGTTAACGTATCGGGATGTTTCTGATGATGATATCGAAAAAGGTGATTACGCCGATGCGACTGCTGCCGGTTATGGGTTAACCGGTGATGAAAGCAGAGGGCAGTTGAATAAAGTGATTGCCCCGGCCATGACCAAAAGGCGTTGCTGGGGTGAGAATATTGTTTTTGCTCCTTTGTTCAAAAGCATCCTCTGCGGAGGAAAATTCACTAATGGAGGTAAAGGGGCTTTTTATGGTGATTCTGGCAGTCCTTATTTCATCACTGAAAATGGTGTCAGAAAGCAAATAGGTCTGGTTAGTTATGGCAGTTTTTCTGAAACATTTTCTCAAAATAATCTGCAACGAGAGCTGTATAACATTACTTATTGTGCTCGCATAGAATTTTTAAAGGATTTTATAGTCAGTCATGTGGGTACAGGTAAAAACAGGCTGTTCAGCTGGGGGAAGGGCTCCGAGGGCGCAGCCAGAGTGTTTAAGCAAGGAAGCAAACCATTAGGTATCTGCAAGCCAGCCTCCTCATCGCAGGTGTGTACCCTTGATATTTCATCCAGTGAATGTATCTGTCCAACGGAAGATCAGATACTGACTATCACCAATGCTAACCATTTTGAGGCGCTTCAAGGCAATTTGCTAAAACTGTATCGCTGGCATGACTGGGATGGAAACATTGGAAAACACTTTATTTTCAGCACTAACAGCCGGGATAATCAGCAAGAGATGATTGGGTCAACCGGGTCTCCTGTCTCTGACCCGGTTCCATGTCTGGTTAATTTGTCGGACGAGAGAAAGCAGCCAACAGGCTCTGTTTTCAATGCGACAGAAATATTACCTTCTGGACGAAATCTGACCAGTCCTGTTCCTGCTTATCGTCCACTGTCTTCTTTTATCGGAACACTGGATGAAAATAATCAATGCCTTGTCAGGCTAAATGAGAATCAGGTGGTTGCTTCAACACAGTTTAAAATTCTGGTTCATTACACTTATCAAGACCCGACAACGACAACGACAACTGTATTGGATCAACTGACAATGTCCTCAAAGCCGGAGCAGGCATTAAGTAAAGGTACAATTGCAGGTATTGCTGTGGGCGTTGTAGTTTCTGTGGTTGTCGTAATGACAGCTATAGGTGGTATTACGATTAAAAAAATGAAACAGCGAGGTGGAGCTGGTTTTAGTTCACAGGGTGTTCGGAATCAAGCGTACGCAAGTGAGTAATAAGCCCGTGTTGCCTGTGAAACGTTAATTCTTGTGATATTAAAGAGGCGTAGTTGCTTCAGAGCACCTTCCTGTTTTGAAAGTGCTCTGGAACGGTGAGATCAAGCTCTGTTGACTTGACACAAATGGCGATTAGCGCAGCATTTGCAAGCGGTATTCCCGCCATCCTCCCGGAATGGTCCACATTCCGGGTTGTTCTTTTCAAAATTACGGTACAGTTGTTGTACACCCAGCCAACCCGCCATGGTCAGCATCAGTACAACCACTGCCGTTAACATCTGAAACAGCATCAGGCCCCCAGTCCGGCAAAGCCCATAAACGCCAGTGACAGAACGCCACCAATCATAAGGGTCATGGCTGCCCCTTGAGCGACAGACGGCGTTTTTGCCAGTTCCAGCTTTTCGCGAATACCCGCCATCAGCAGCAATGCGATACTGAAACCTGCACCGGCTCCCAGGGCAAAGGCGACACTTTGCGGGAAGTTATAGCCACGGTTGGTCTGAAACAGCGCCAGACCCAGAATCGCACAGTTGGTAGTAATCAATGGCAGGAAGATACCCAGTGCCCGGAACAGTGCCGGACTGAATTTCTTCACAAACATCTCGACCAGCTGAACCGACGAGGCTATGACAGCGATGTAACAGATCAATCGCAGGAACTCGATGTTCAGTGCGATCAACAGCAGGTTAATGACATAGGCACTGGCCGAACTCACCAACATTACAAAGGTTGTGGCAAGTCCCATGTTCAGGGCGGTGTCTCGTTTGTTGGACACCCCCAGAAACGGGCAGATACCCAGAAACATTGCCAGCACAAAGTTACTGACAATGGCTGCATTCAGAAAGATACTGAACAGGCTTTCACTTTCCATGGGCTAAAGCCTCCCCTTTAAATTGCTCTTCACCCTGTGCGTCCTTTTGCTCTTTGCGCATACGAACAAAGGCAAACAACAGCAGCCACGCACCCAATACAAAGAAGCCACCGGCAGGCAACAGCATGACGATCCAGGGTTCAAAACCGGCAGGCATGATATTGATGCCGAACAACGCACCCGCGCCGAGGATTTCCCGCACCGAACCCAGACTGAACAGTGCCAGTGTAAAACCTGCACCGGTACCCAGACTGTTGACCATGGAGGCAACAGGCTTCTGCTTGGAAGCGTAGGACTCCGCACGACCCAGAATCACACAGTTCGCCACAATCAGCTGAATGAATGCGCCCAGAGCGTTATACAGATCCAGACTGATGGCCTGAATGATGTAATCAACAATGGTCACAAACGACGCAATAATGACGATGTAGGTCACGATGCGAACTTGCTTGGGAATCAGATTACGAACCAGCGAGATCAATCCGGTAGACATCAGCAGTACAAAGCTGGTGGCCAAGCCCATACTGATGGCATTGATAGCCGAGTTGGTTACAGCCAGTACCGGACACATGCCCAGTAACATCACAAAGACCGGGTTTTCCCGCCACAGGCCACGCAGAAAGGTATCTGGCGTGACGTTCTCATACTCTTGTTTTTTCTTCGGCACGCTAATCATTCGCTTGCCTCGCTCTCTGTTAAAGAATTGAGAGTTAATGAATCCAGATGCTGGTGAATCACCGGCAGCCATTGTTGTGCGCTCAGGTTAACCGCCTGGCCAATGGCATTGGAGGTAATGGTGGCGCCACTGATGGCATCAATTTCCCAGGCATTTTGTTTGGTACCGCTTTTTACCGTGACAACGTCGTTTGCCAGTGCCGAGCCATCGGCAGACAGACGGGCATCGAGACGATCAAAGTTGGCGAGGAAGTCCTCGTCAGTCAGTACCTTGTCACCCAGTCCCGGCGTTTCCGTCATGGTCAACACCTGATAAGCAGTAATCGCTTCCAGCTCAGGCTGATAACCAAACATGATATACACCGGACCGGCATAACCGGAGGCAACGCCAGGAATGGCAAGCCCTTTCAGACCACCGCTGGCATCGTAGCCACCGTAGATAACAAAGCCGTCTTTATCGGTCTGTTCTACCGGAACGATGCCGGATTCCGAGATCACAAAAGAGCGGCTGGTGGTCGCACCATGCACCACATTGAAGACTGCCGCTTCCGTGGCCGCTTTCTGGTTGGCTTCGATATACGGCATTGCCCATTGAACGACCATGACCACCAGAAAGCCCGACAGCAATGCGGTTAGTGTCAGGGTGCGGAACATCGCCATCACCGGTGTCTGAGGTGCTGCCTGTTCTACTGGCTGCTCTTCCATCGGTGTGTTGGCAGGTACCTCGGTCAGAGGAATATCGTTACTGCTCATGCTTCCTCCCGGGATTGTGGTTTCAGGCCGGCACCACGGGCACAAGTACCAAAGGCTCTTGGTTGAGTCACGCTGTCAATTAACGGTGCCAGGGCATTTGCCACCAGAACCGCATACATAGCACCTTCCGGCAAACCACCAAACAAGCGGATAATGACGGTCATAAAGCCAATGAATAAACCGTAAATCCAGATGCCTGTTGGCGTCAGAGGTGTTCCCACCATATCGGTTGCCATAAACATTGCTGCCAGCATCAGGCCGCCAGAGAAAATAACAAACAGAGGTGATGGATAAATGTCGGCATTCATCAGCCAGAACGGTGTAGCGGTCAGCAGCGCACCCAGAATAACGGCTGCAGGAATTTTCCAGCCCATAATGCCACGGGCAATCAGGAAACCACCGCACAGCAGCACCAGCAGAGCCGAGGTTTCACCGGCTGAACCACTGACCATACCCAGCATCAGATCCGATGTGCTGGTGGTCACCTGTTCAAACTTGAACAACGACAGTGGTGTAGCGCTGGAGTAAGCATCTACTTGACCGGCAATCCACGCACTACTGTCAGCCGGAGACATAAACGGCAACGCCAGACTGGACGGGATAAACGACGAAAAGCGTTCAGGCAGGAAGCCGGGTGTCCATGTGGTGATAGAGACCGGAAAGGCTGCCTGTACAAAAGCACGACCCACCAGTGCAGGGTTGAACGGATTTTGCCCGAGGCCACCAAACAACATTTTGCCCAGCGCAACGGCTACAAAACCGGCAACCGCCGCCATCCATAGTGGAAAGCCCGGTGGCAGTGTCAGTGCCAGCAGAATACCGGTAATGACCACGCTGTAATCGGAAAGCGTACTTTTTTTATCGGAAATAGCTGTAAACAGCTGTTCCGTTGCCATGCACGACAGAGTGGTAATAATGATGAGTGCCAGTGCGCTCAGGCCAAACTGCCACACTGACCATGCACAAATAGGCAGCAGGGCATACACCACATTGCGCATGATCTGTGGCACCGTCAGCACCTTCTTCAGGTGTGGCGAAGTGCGAATGGTTAAGGGAGCGCTCTTATTTCGCTCAAGGCTGTTATTCATAGTCTTCCACCCTTATCGTGCATTGCGAGCTTTTTGACGGATGGACTGCTTGGCGACCCGGATTTTCTGGGTCAGGGGAATGTTGGCGGGGCATGAGTTACTGCAGCAGCCACACTCAAAACAGTTCATCAAATGATACTCGTCCATCATTTCCTGATGACGGCTGACGTCAGCCAGCTTGCCGAGCATGGAAGGGTTCAGGTACATAGGGCAGGCTTCAACGCAGGCGCGACAGCCAATACAGGGCATTTCAGGTTCATTACAGCAGGGCAGTTGTTCCGGTGGAAACACCAGTATGCCGGTAATGCCTTTGGTAGTGGCAATATCACGGGTGGCGATACTCATGCCCATCATGGGGCCACCCAGGATAATCATGCCGGGTTTTTCTATGGCACCTACCTGTTCAAGGACATACGGCAGTGGTGTACCAAGAGGGATAATGTAGTTGCCGGGTTTGCTGACACCGGGACCACTCACGGTGACGATTCGTTCAATCAGTCCACGACCTTCCGGCACCAGCTCACCAATTTGCGCCAGTGTGCCCACGTTGAAAACAGCACAGCCAATATCAGCAGGAATACCGCCCGCAGGTACTTCCAGTCCCAGCAGACTTTTCAACAGCATTTTTTCTGCACCCTGTGGGTAACAGGTCGGTACGGCTTCGCAGGTGATGTTAGTCAGTTGTTGTTTGTTAATGGCCTCACGGATTTTTTCAACCGCGTCCATCTTGTTATCTTCGATACCGATAATGGCTTTTTCAGCCCCCGAAGTGACCATGGCCAGCTGCAAACCTTTCAACAGGTTATCGGTTTGCTCCAGCATGGTTCGGTGATCGCAGGTCAGGTAAGGCTCGCACTCGCAACCATTTGCCACCAGAGTGGTAATGGTTTTACCTTTGGGTGCTTTCATTTTGACGTGAGTCGGGAAGGCTGCACCGCCCAGCCCTACGACGCCGGCATCCTGTACTGCCTTAACCAGTTCATCAGCAGACATGACCTTGGTATCACGCGGCTGCAGATAACGGATGGCCTGGTCCGAGGAAGGCCAGGTATCAATCAGGATGGCGGGCGTTTTGCTGCCATTAGGCATGGAGACCAGTTCATCCACCGCAGAGACCGTACCGGTTACTGGCGCATGAATGGGGGCAGAGACAAAACCACCTGCTTCGGCAATGGGTTCTCCGCGCATAACATCCTGACCTTTGGTCACGATCGGTTTGGCAGGTGCGCCAATGCTTTGCGACAGGGGAACAATAATTTTGTTAGAAAACGGCATTCGCCGTATAGGCTTATGCTCGGTCAGTTCTTTATGGTCTTCCGGATGTATACCGTTGGCAAAGCTAGTGCCTTGCCAGGGTAACTTCAGAAAACCTTTTTGGGTAAAAGGTTGGTTAAAAAGAGACATTGATGGAAATCCTTTTGACTGAAAAGCATCAGGCAGAAATAACAAGGGTGGGCAGTGCCCACCCTTTTGCTTTTTATAAGAAAGCTACTTCACAGCGAAGATTGTTTTACTGGAACTTCTCAGCTCGCTTGATCAGCTTATCCAGATCCTTTTCACTTTGATCCCAGGGGATACCGGGGTGAATGCTGCCAGCAGTACACTTCTCAGCCGCCTTTACAATATCCTTAAAAGCAGCGCCCTGCGGGTTCGTGATCTGCACCTTGCCATCGCTATCGTAAGCGAAGACGCCGGGCGCAATGTTGATACACTCATCACAGGCAGTACATTCAGCACTTTCTACCCAGACACCTTCACCGACCTGTACAGCAGGGATCAGGTTGTCACCCTGTGCAGCAGGTGCGGCAATCGTAGGAGACACGGTGATGGTGCCCACCAGTTCCTCTATCTTGCCGGTCAGCTGGCTGGCCAGTTCGGCTTTCGCCTCGGTAGCAGCAGCTTTCACCTTCGCCTGATTTTCTACGCCAGTCAGGCTGCGAAGCTGACGCCAGAAGTGACGACGCTCGTCGCAGGAATTCACCATTTCCTGAGCCACCAGAACACGAACCAGGTGGTTCTTGCTGTCGGTAGCCATCACGTAAGGGAACAGGCCTTCACGGTCACTGTTGTCCATTCCCAGGAACTCGTGCAGTGGCACCATTTCGTCGTTCCAGGCATCCTGAGGCACCTTACGGAAGTGCTTGCTGAAGCGACCTTCAGTCATGGCAAAGTCAGCGAAGGTAAATGGCAGTTCCATCGTCTTCTGCTCGCCTTCTTCATCCAGATACTTGATCGGATAAGTCAGCCAGTCGTCGGTCAGCTTGGCATTACCTTCCAGTGATGCACAGTCTTCATAGCTGGTGCCTGCATCCGGATCGTAGCGGAACAGTGGGTAGGCACGGGAATCGACCGCCAGTTTGGACTGATGACGAGCCATGTCGTCGGCAATACCGTGTTCTACCGGACAGGCGGCGTAGATGTTAAACAACGCCGGATGACGACTGTTGAAACCATCAATAAAGCCTTCCAACAGGTGTGTCGTGTGCGCCGCAGAACTCTGCAGGATAAAGCTGGTGCGATGCGCCATACCGATCAGGCTGATCTCCTTACGCATCTCGGTCTTACCGTGTTTGGCTTTACCGTATGGGCTCATGTCAGCGACCTGACCCACAAAGCTGGAGGTACAGGCCTGACCACCGGTGTTGGAGTACACCTGAGTATCCAGCACCATCACCTTGATCGGTACGCCTGATGCCATGGTACGGGACAGATTCTGGAAACCGATGTCGTACATCGCACCGTCACCACCAATGGCAACAACCGGTGGGCACAGACGGTATTCTTCATCACTGAAGTCATTCCACTTGAAGTGGGTGAAGAACTTGTCGTGTACGTCAGAGTCGTACTTGCCTTCCAGCTCCAGTTTCGCCTGACGAATGGCCTTGAAACCTTCCGCCATTTTCACCATATGGCCTTCGAAAAGACCCATTGCCAGCGATGTGCTGTCCTGGAACAGGTGGTTCGCCCATGGGAATGGGTATGGGTTGTATGGATAGGTAGCCCCCCATACAGAGGTACAGCCGGTGGAGTTGGTGATACCCATCGCTGCACGACCACGGCCAGTGGTGCCTTCGGTGTAGCGATACTTCAGGTGCTTCAGTTTTTCAACCAGCTGGGTCACCCAGCGCAGCCACTTCGGATCAATCGGTGTGCTGGCACCTTCAGCGTTCAGGCTGTCGGTCAGGTTCGCCAGCGTCAGGTCATGGTCGCTGTGCTCTTCAATGGCGTGCTCGATGGCATCCACATTGCTGATATCAACGCCACCCGCCAGCTTCATGCGAATGTGGGTTTCCAGCCTGGCGACCAGATCGTCAATCTCTTTCAGGTGTGCCTTGATACGCGGCTGCATCATTGCCGTCACAGTAGACGTCATCAGATGGATGATGCTCTTCTCACCACAACCCAGACAGGCACCGTCACCACAGACAGTGGACATGTAGTTTGCCTTGTCCATCAGCAGGGTTTCGAGTGCACCCACTTTTTCGTCGAGGTCATCAATACGGCTGAACTGTTCGCTGGTGGTCGGCAGATCCATCCAGAAATCCCAGTTCTTACGCATTTTCTCAACAGACTCATCAGTCTGTGGCTTAACCACCAGGGCGTTGTCGGTACAGACCTGAACACACTCCATACAGCCTTTACAGGTGTTGGGGTTCAGGGTGATAGACAGCAGACCACCGGAGCCTTTCGCCTTCTTCTCACGACTGGTGTAGTACGGTTTGGTAATGGAGAAATCAAACTTGCTGACCTGATCAAGCAGCAGGCTGAATTCCTGTTCCTGGGCTTCTTTCTGGGAACCTTCCAGAGTGGAGTTGCTCAGATGTTCCAGAACCGCCTGATCAATCAGCAGGTTCGGATTAGAGCCTTCACCACCGGCTTCGATCAGTTCGCGTACACGCTTTTCAATAGCGCGGGTGTCGCGACGCAGGAAGCGGGTAGGCATGCCCTTGGTTTCGATGCGGTTAATGGCAGTTTCAAAGACTTCGCCGAAGGTGTTAACCAGTGCAGGTAATGCACTGTCCGGACAGATGGTGAAACAGTCGCCACAGGCTGTACAGTTTTCAGGAATCCATTCAGGGTACTCAAAACGAATACCGGTCATATCACGGTAAGCGCCGGTACCGGCAGGCATCAGGCTCATCGCCAGACTCGGGTCGGCAGGATTGCCTTCACCGTCGCCTTTTGCGTAGAACGAAGCAGTGTCGTCCCAGAACTTGTGCAGGTCAGAAATGCCGTCTTTGCTCACAGGAACCTGTTTCAGCATTACGGGCAGTTTTTCTTCTTTGCGAACTTCTGGCAGAGAGGCACCAACGACCTTTTCAGTGATCTCAACCATTTCGTCAAAGCCGCGACGAACCACACGAATGTTGTCTTCTACAACGTGGGCACCCTTATGGCCAAACTTGCTTTGCAGCTGGCTGCGGATCGCTTCAAACAGGCTGTCCTCGGTGAGGACGCCGTTGCTTGATGAAGAACCGCGCTTGAGCAATGGAGACGCCCGGAAGAAGGCCCCCTGGAAGGCGTTACCCTGCATACGATACTGGAGCTCAGGGTTGGAGGCCTCTTCACGAGCGATCTTGAAACCATCCAGATAATAAATATTGATATCGTTATCAACGATATACTGCTGAGATGCACGAGGGATGGTTGCCCAGACTTCCTCTGGTGTTTCGAGAGAACTCTGGATAATAAATACACCGCCCGGCTTCAGGCCAAACAGTGGGTTGGAATGACCAAATACGTTGGCATCCGGAGACATCACTACGTCTACATAATGGTATTCGCAGTTGATGCGGATAGGCTCAGGGGCTGCAGACAGGTAGTAAGTGGTGGGCTGACCTTTTTTCTCGGAACCGTATTTCGGGTTTGCACGAATGTCATAACCCAACAGGTCGAACAGTGTGACCGCCAGGTTCTTGCCGGTGGTGATCATACCCCAGCCGCCGATGGAGTGCAGACGGGCTGTAATGGCACCTTCTGGCAACAGGTCAGGATTCTCAGAACCTTTCAGGCTCATCTTCTGAATGTCAGGGTAAGCGTCCAGCAGTTCCTGACGACGAATGTCTTCTTTTGGTGTCAGGCCTTCTTCACGGGTGAAATCAATACCCAGATAGAAGAACTTTTGGTGTCTGCCTTCTGGCAGCATGTTTTCAACGGCGGCAATGATGCCCTCGGGTTGCAGATCGCGGGAACCCAGACCGAAGCAACCAGAGTACAGACGTGGTGTATCAAACTTGCTGTAGGTGGCGTAGTGCTCATAAGGTGTTTCGTCCTGAGCAATACCATTCTCCTGACACTTGGTGATCGCTGCACGGATTTCGCGAATCACAGGCAGGTCTTCTGCCAGAGGCTGGTCGGTACGTTCCAGAACCACAACGCCTTTACGGCCTTTCAGGGCTTTACCGATCAGGTCACCCGGGAATGGGCGGTACATGGTCAGGTTAACGACACCCATTTTGATGCCACGCTTTTCATGCATGTAGTCGGCGACTGCGCACGCCTGTTCTGCCATGGAACCCTGTCCGACCACTACATATTCAGCGTCGTCCATCTTGTAGTTCATGACACGCTCATAGCGACGACCGGTGAGCTGGTAGTACTCTTCCATGCATTCGTCGGTGATCTTTGAGATGTGTTCAAAGAAGTAAGGACGCTGGGCGGCTACGGATTGCATGTAAGCGTCCTGATTCTGAACAGTACCCGCCACCACAGGGTTGTCTACGTCCCACAGCTCTGGTACACGACGGCGCTTTTCACCGTAGATCAGCTTCTGAGCCGGTGTCGGGCATTCAATAATGTCGTCCGGGCAGCCACAGAACTCTTCCACCAGATCTCTTTCCGGAACCATTACCGGCTCAATCAGGTGCGTGGTCAGGAAACCGTCCTGTGCGACAGCGGCAGGCGTCAGAGACAGCTCGGCAATCTTGCGACCAATCAGGTTGAGGTCGGCAGCTTGTTGGGCATTGGTTGCGAACACCTGAAAGAAACCAGTGTCGTCGATGCAATGGTAGTCGTCATGACCACAGTGTACGTTCAGGGAGGCTTTGGTAATTGCACGGGCGCCGACGTTCAGTACATAGGGCAGGCGCTTACCCACCGCTGCGTACAGGGATTCGTGCATGAACGCGATACCCTGGGCAGAACTGAAGTTGGTGGCACGCAGACCACTCATGGACATACCGGCGGTCACCGCTGCAGCAGCGTGTTCCGATTCCGGCTCGACAAAGATCAACGGCTTGCCGGAAACGTTAACGTGTCCTGCCGCCGTCTGCTCTGCCCAGTATTCACCCATCTGTGTAGACGGGGTAATGGGGTAGGCACCGGCAGCATCGGAGGCTTCACGCTCACACATGATCACCGCGGTGTTACCGTCGATGGCCATGCGCTTGCCTGGGTACTTGAATTGCTTTTCGACTGATTTGACCAAGAGGGATCTCCTTCCAAACGACCACTTCTTACTGTTTTAACCGCAGAGTGATCCATAAAGCTCCAGCTGTGGAACGGCTCTGAAAGGGTTAAAACGTTCGGGTTTCAATCTTGTATCAGGGCTGGTAAACCCTGACGCTGTTACGCAACAGGTAAGGCATCTTTGCGGATGACTTTCTTTGCTTTCTTGCCTTTACGGATAATGTCGTCTTTTTCAAGCCAGACGATGGCACCCGTTGGGCAACGTTCGATGGCAGCTTTTTCTGCCTTGTTATTCAGGGTGTAATTGACCGTAGCCAGATTGTTGCTGATGGCGATCAGGCCTTCAGCGGCATCCATTTCGCAGCGACCACAGGCCGTGCAGGCAACGCCGCAGTCAGACTCGGCTTTATCACCAAATTCTTTATTATTACAGGCCACCCAGAGTTTGTGACTGACAGGCTGCATGGACAGCAGAGTTCTGGGGCAGGCATCAATGCAGTCGCCACAGGCGGTGCATTTTTCTGCATCGACATGGGGTAAACCATTACGATCGAGGTAGATGGCATCAAACTGACAACTGACGACACAGTCACCCTGACCGAGACAACTCCAGTTACAACCTTTACCACCACCGGCCACCAGATCGGCGGCGCGACACCCTTCCATACCTTCGTAGTGCGCGCGTTGCCAGGCAACGTGAGAACCACCGGCACAGGCGACACGGGGCAACTGTTTCTCGGCAACACTCATGGCAACGCCGAGCATGCTGGCAATGTCTTTGTTTTTATCGCTGGAATTGGCAGTGCACTGACCGGGCTGGAATGTTCCGGCTACCAGACCTTCGGCAAAGGCGCGACAACCGGGGGAACCGCAGGCACCACAGTTGGCGCGGGGTAACAGGTCTTCGACTTCATCAATACGGGGGTCTTCAAAAACATAAAAGCGTTTATTGGCAACGATAAGCAATACAGCCAGTAACCCACCTAGAACGGCCATAAAGCCGGTGGCACTGGTGATGATCAGACTAGTATCCAATACTTACTCCCCCATTGGTTAGTCAGTTCAGGTATTCTCACTGTTTTATGTTTCAGACTGTTTGCGAAAGCACTCTTTAGCGGTGATCAGACTACGAAACAGGGCAAATTTATTCAGAGAAATACGCTGTGCCGGAACTTTGTAAGAACCCGGCTGTGTTCTTGTTTATTGAGATGGTGAAGATTGTTATTGAGTTTGTTAATTAATGATTTGATATGGGTCAGTTTTTGTTTCTATTTACAGAATTTGATAAAGCTTTATTCAAAAAGTATTTTTTAGTTAAGTATCTGAATGCAAATGATTACCTTTTAAAAGCGATCTTTCTCGCTAACAGACAAATGGAAATCATTATCCAGCTGATTTAAGGTATAGGCAGGCTCAATAATAAAAAGCACCCAGTGCCGTATGAATACTATAAAAAGAGTCTGCTGCCTGTTCCTTCTGATGATGCTGCCTTTTTTGCCGAGCTGCTCGACGACTTACGTTTACGATAATCTTGACTGGCTGGTGCACTGGTATGTGGACGATTATGTCACTCTGACCCCCACACAAAAGCAGGATTTTGACCGGCGTTTCAGTCAGTTACAGCAGTGGCATAAAAACAGTGAGCTTCAGGAATACCAGCTGTGGCTGGAAAGTATTCGTGACCAGTTGATGAACAAAGAATTATCACGCCACGATATTCTTGTCAGTGTGCGCTCGCATCGCATGAAATCGCTGACCTTCTGGCAACGGCTGGTGAGTGAGGCAGAGCCTCACCTGTTGCAATTGTTGGATCAGTTATCTGATCAACAACAGCAGGAACTGACAGAGAATATCCGGAAACAGTTGTTGAAGCGCTATGATCGCCGTGAGGCGCTTGGCCGAAAGGGATGGGAACGAGATAAGGTCGCCCGAATGGAAAAAGGGTTAAAACCCTGGGTGGGCAAGCTGGGTCGTGAGCAGAAAAAGTTGCTGATGAACTGGGCTGTCGAGTTGCATAACCTCGATCAGCAGAATCGTGAATTCCGCCTTGACTGGCTGGCACGCCTGACAGAGCTTCGGGCACTGCCACTGTCACAAAGACGTGGCAAATTCGCCATGCTGGTGGTCAATCCGGATCATTTCAGAACAACGGATCATTTGCAGAAGCTCGATGAGAACCGGGAGCTGACTGACAGAGTGATTGCCGAGGTTATCGCGTTACTCAGCCAGCGGCAGAACAAAATGGCTTTGGCTGAAATTGAGCAATGGTTGCAACGGATAAAAAGCACCAGAAGTTAGCAGGCCAGCAACCGATAACCTGATTAGACAAAGCGATCAATCAGGTTAAAGACGAATGATGCGGCCATTCAACCCCAATATAGTCAACAAATTCATTGGTGAAGGACAGTCACCTGATCGTATATTGCGCTTTTCCGATCAGAAACAGGTTGATAGTGAGAAAAAAGGGGTGCTTTGGCAGAGTAAAGAAGCTAAACGACTCGGCAAAGCCTTGCAGCTTTTTGTTAGTCGGCACCTGGAATTAGCAGTCAAAACAATCAATAAGCGGGCTATAAAGGTGGTCAATCGGGAGCAGTGCAAGAACCTGATCAATCACTATCGGAATCAGCCCGTCAGTGAAATTCATCAGCTGGAGATTACGCTGCTTGAGGCAGTTGTTAGCCAGAATCAGGAGGGCGTCAATAAAGCTCTGGATGAGATGAAAGATCTATTCAAATTGTCCTTTGGCGATGAGTGGCCTGAAAAATATCAAGCGTTTTTAAAGGATGAATCAAAGGAAATTTTAAAGTTAAGTCAGGCGCATTCAGATCAGGGTTTTATTTCCCGATTGATGTTTGGAAAGCCCAAATACAAAACAATGATAGAAGCTCTGGATAAGAAGATTGACAAGCAAAAGGGAGAGCTAAATAGAGCCAGACAGAAGCAGGACATTCAAAAATGGCAGGGCAATCAGCGCAAGAGAAAGTCAGGGAAACCGGTACAAAATCGTGATCAGGCGCGAGCTGCCAAGCGCAATCGACAGCAGAATACGTCTGGCAATATTCCGGCCAGACGGACGCAGAATCAACAAGTGCCCATTGACAGTAAGGCTGCACAACAGCTGGCTTTTGACATTGTTTGCGAGCAGGCCAAAGAAATAAAAGCTGAAGATTACCAACTGGCCATGGAGTATGACTTATTAAACAGCCACATGGTTGAAGCATTGTTGAGGGAAGGTGATGTCAGCCATGCGGCTGAGACATTTAAAGAGTTGGTGAAGGCTTTAAGACCTGAAAAGAAAGTGGCCAGTCAGCCTCCTCAGCGCAGTCAACGTCAGAATGTAGCAGGTAATCGGACTGAACGAGCCGAAGCTCAACAAGCCAGGCAGCTGCCTAATGATCTTCAAGTTGCTCAAAAGCTGGCTTTTGACATTGCTCGTGGTCACACCGAAGAGATAAGAGCTGAAGATTTTCAGCTTGCAATCAAGCATGGCTTATTAAACGGTGTAAGTGCTCAAAAATCGGTACATGAGGCAAAGTTGCAATTTGTCGTCTAACCTCAATCCCATGATTCCATTACCTACCAAAGGCCAGTCAACGAACCTGCTGAAGTTCATCGCCCAGTTACAGGGACAAATTGTTCAGCTGCAAGAGCAGGTTGTTCGGCTCCGGGAACTGAATGTTCAGCAACAGGCTCGGATTGAAGTGCTGGAGAACGAGATCATTCGCCTGAAAAAACTCAACCCCAAACCCAATATCAAACCCAGCACCAAGCCGCCAGATGACAACGACCCAGACGGCTCACCACCCAGCTCTGATGGGAATGCAGAAACTGAAGCTCCCGAAGACGGTGAATCGTACAGTCGCAAATCAGAAGTGGAAAGGCCTGACGACACTACTCGCCGCCAGCGTTCCCAGCCCGACAGCCCTCCTGTCTCTGAAGAGCACTGCCTGTCTCCTGATGACATTCCGGAAGGGTCGGTTCGCCACGGACGGGAGTCGTTTACTGTTCAGGAGTTTGAGATAAAAGCCAAGTCTGTTCGTTACTGGCTCGAACAATGGTTGACCCCAGAGGGTAAAACCATCAGTGGACGGCCGCCCGACAGCTTGCATGGTCACCATTTTGGTTCCCAGTTGCAGGCTTTTATTTTGCTCCAGCATTACGGATGTGCTGTCACCCAGCCTCAGTTACTTGAGTTGTTATGGGACGCAGGCGTCTCCATCTCTGCTGGTGAACTCAGCAACTTGCTGACCAAAGGGCACGATGATTTCCATACCGAAAAGGATGAGCTTCTGGCAACGGGTATACGCTGTTCGCACTATTTGCAGACAGATGACACAGGTGCCCGGCACAAGGGACAGAACGGTTATTGTACTGTGGTCGTGAATGAACTGTTTACCTGGTTTGGCACTACCGGCAGCAAGAGTCGGGAAAACTTCCTGACACTGTTACACCGACCCTGGCCTGTCTATGTTCTTAACCGTCATGGGCTGGATTATCTTGAGAAGCATGGCCTCTCAAAGAAATGGCTGCGCCTTCTGGAGCAGTACAGTGAAGTTCACTTCCTGAGCCTGAAGGCGTGGGAAGACTTCATGGACGACATTGGTTTTAAAGAACGCCCCGGACTCCGGCGGAGTATCAGCGAAGGGATGCTGTATGGCAGCTTGATGCATCACGGCTTTGATCGTCACATGGTGACCTTTAGTGATGGTGCTAGCCCGGATATTTCATAAACAAGCAGCAACTACCATCCCATCCTCTTAATTTTGGACTTTTCCGCAAGCCTGTTGCTCTGTTAACCATGTGAAAGACATTGCAGCCCATACTTGCTTACAGATTAGACGCTAATCAACGAATCCTGCTATTTCAGGATAACGGAAAGCCCCAAGGCTCTTTCATCTGGTTGCTATGTACCTTGATTGAGTCTTATGAAAGTTGCTACCCCGGTCGAAGTATCGGCATCTGGTAAAAGACTTCTGTCACATGCTGCAAAAGCCTCTTGAATGGGCAGCTACGCGGCAGATGAAGTTTAATGCGAAGCCTTGGGTCTAATTCCCCGCAGCTTGCTGCGACCTACTCAAGAGCTAACTTGATACCCCGGAGCTTGCTCCGGGGTAGTTCATTTCGGTCTTTATATTCAACCACTTTGACTGCAACTTTACAGAGCTTCATGATCACCGTTGATGGCTGCGCTTTTTCCAGCTCCGTACCTTTCAAAGTCTTGGTTCTTAACTCATAGTGCAAAACATAAGCGGCACAGGCATAAAACATTCTCAAATGGTTAGCCAAAAAGCCCTGATCGGACAATCTGTCGCCGGACAGATCACTTTTCAGATGTTTGATGAAGTTCTCATCCTGTCCTCTTGGACAGTAAAGCTCTTCATAAATTACCTCTGGAGAAGCTTCCTTCATCGACGTCACAATGAAACGAGGGTTGTCGCCTTTTTGGTTGACCTCCGCCTTGTAAATTATCCGGGTATCGAGACCTTTCCAGCTCTTGGCCTGGTATTCTGCTTCCCCGTAAAGTCTGAGCCGATCAGGTTCTGGCATGTTGTTCAGTCTTGCCAGCTCAGTCTTGACCTTCAGAGCTTGACGCGCTTCATCCAACAACTCTTTGGCTTTTGGCCGCAAAGCCGTTTTGTGGCCTGCACCTTTGCCCAGGACATAATCCGAATGAGGGGCATTCTGAACCACCCACATTAACTCTGGTTGAGCGAAGTGGCTGTCTCCCCGAACCAGTAGATGGGTTTTCGGCCACTTTTTCCGAAGCAGCCGAATGACCCGTTTGAGAATGGCTGCATTTTCCTTGCCCGTTGGGGTTTTCCCCGGACGAAGAATCGCCGTAATCAGCTTGCCGCTGAGTCCCTCAAAAATCATCAGGGGCAAGTAGCAGTAGTCCTGATATTTGGCATTAAACAGGTTCATCTGCTGGCCACCATGAGTAATGGCCGGTGTATGATCAAGATCGATAACGATCACCGGAGGTGGCAGCTTGTAACTGCTGATAAAGTGATGCACAAATGCTTCAGCCATCCTGTAAATGTCGGAGCGGGTCATAGATTGTCCCAGCCGGGTAAAAGTGGGCGCTGATGCGAGATGGTTATCGCTGTCCAACGGATTGCGACCAGTGGCCAGTTTGAACATAGGGTCTTTACGCAAACGGTTACTGTCGTTGGCATCTTCATAGCCGCAGGCCATTTGCAGAACCCGCTGAACCAGAAGTTCTTTCAGGGAGTGGTCGATATAGGATTGATGGCGTCTGTCATTGATGGCATCAGTCATTTTGCAGATAAGACCGCTCTGCAGAATGGTTTCCCGTAGCAGCAGAGTGCCAAAGTCAGAAGATAACTCCCCACCATTGAAGTCTGCCCGGATGGTTTTTCCATTTGAGGGATGAAAACGAAGCTGTTCTTGTGTAGATTTGGGCATGGCAAGTTCCGGTTTGCTTCTTCCGAAGCTTTCTTTTGGTCGACCCAATTATATCAAGTGATTGGGCGGAACTTGCCTCCTTTTATGAAATATTCGGGTTAGGCAGGTTGTTTCTACGACTGATAAAAAAGTGACCAAGCCTGATACTTTATTTGAATCTTTATTTTCATTTTTATTCTTTTAGGTATTAAAAGGTGGGCAAAACGGCAAGACGGGCAATAAACAGGCAGCAGGGAAAGAATATTCCCCGCTGCCGGGCAGCATTATTCTGCAGGTGCTTCAATGCTGGTTTCTTCAGGACTGACGCGCCAGATTTTGTAATCCAGAGTCATGCCGTCTTCGACAAATACGACCACAGGCATACGGTCGTTGTAACGCATATTTTGCAGTTGGTCGTTACTGGCAATCACTTTCACATCCTGCTCGCCGGATGGGCAGGCCATCAGGGTAGAAGGTCCGGCATTGAAATCGCTGATTTTATAGTAAGAGTAACCCCAGCCCTGAATGCTCTCTCTTTCCACCTCTACGCTGGCTAACCGCTTGTTGCAGGTATCACCACGTACTACTTTACCGGGCAGCAGTTCCAGACGGGCTTCATCTTCCAGCTTGGGCAGGCGAATCACATGGCGTGTATAGCCTTTCATCTCCTGCGGGAACATTTCAATGGATTTGGTCTGGGCTTCGGAAGGTTCGCCGGCAAAAGTCAGAGTGCTGGTGGCTGCTAACAAGGCAATGTAGCTGGCTTCGATAAATTTTTTCATAAGAGTGATAAATCAGTTGGAGATTTTTCGTCTGGCAACGAAAAACAGAAAAATTTGAGTACAGGGCGAGTATGCACGAAAGAACCATCAGAAACATCTGTATTAACAAGTATTTACTTGCTCTCCAAAAGATTAACACTCCCTTTACAGTCATAAAAAAACGGGGCACTGCCATCGGCAATACCCCGTTTGTGAAAACACAGTTAAGTGGTCGTCTTATTTAACCGGACGAGTGACCTTAACCTTGTTGTTTTCATCGTAGCTGTCTGGGTACAGATCCCAAAGACGTGGCTTACGCTGGCGACGCAGAGGCATACGAACCCACTCGTCCATTGGTGGTACATCGTACTGGTCTTTCAGGCGCAGAACCTCTTCCTTCAGACGCTTGATTTCCTTAGCGTACTGAGGATCGTTGTAAGCGTTGTTCATTTCCTGTGGGTCTTTCTCCAGATCGTAGAATTCCCACTCGTCCATGCGGAAGTAGAAGTGAATCAGCTTGTAACGCTCATCACGAACACCGTAGTGACGCTGTACTTTATGAATGGCCGGGAATTCGTAGAAGTGGTAGTACAGGGATGTACGCCAGTCTTCTGCTTCACCTGCCAGCAGGTCAACCATGGACTCACCCTGGATGTCGGATGGCACGTTAACGCCAGCATATTCCAGGAAGGTTGGCGCGTAGTCGATGTTCTGTACCATCTCGTTTACAACAGTGCCTGGCTTGATTTTAGCCGGGTACTGCATGACCAGAGGAGTACGGAAAGATTCTTCGTACATGAAACGCTTGTCGAACCAGCCGTGCTCACCCAGGTAGAAACCCTGGTCAGAGGTGTATACGACAATGGTGTTTTCGTGCAGATCGTTGGCTTTCAGGTAATCCAGAACTTCACCAACAGAGTCGTCTACAGAACGGATAGTTGCCAGGTAGTCCTGCATGTAACGCTGGTACTTCCAGATGGCCATCTCTTCTTCAGACCAGTTGGCAGCGTTCTTGTTCATGTAGTCGTTGCGTTCCTGATACGCAGCGTCCCACTCGGCGCGCTGTTCAGGGCTCAGACGCTCCAGCAGGTGAGGCCAGATGTCCTGACGCCATTCTGTTTCGCCAACACCGGTGGTCATCTTCAGGTCGTGACCTTCCTGAGCGTCACGGTAGATGTTCATCTCCTGACCCTGAGCAGCTACACGACCTTCATAGTTGTCGAAATAGGTTTCAGGCACCGGGAATTCAACGTCAGCAAACAGCTGAGTGTACTCTGGCGCAGGCATCCAGTTACGGTGAGGTGCCTTGTGGTGCATGATCAGGGCAAAAGGCTTGTCCTTGTCACGCTGGGAGTCCAGCCAGGTGATGGTCTTTTCGGTGATCATGTCGGTGGTGTAACCGATTTCGGTTTCCACGCCGTCTTTGGTGATCCAGTCCGGGTTGTAGTATTCACCCTGGTCGTTCAGGATTTCCCAGTGGTCAAACTTGAAACCGTCCGGAGTCAGGTTGATGTGCCACTTACCAATGGCAGCAGTGGTGTAACCTTCGTCGTGCAGCAGGTTGGTCCATGTGTCCTGAGAACCATCAAATACCTGACCGTTGTAGTTAAAGCCATTGATGTGGCCAAACTTACCGGTGAACATGGCCGCACGGGATGGACCACACAGGGAGTTGGTTACAAAAGAACTGTCGAAACGGGCACCGTTTTCAGCAATTCGGTCGATGTTTGGCGTAGGCGCCATTTCACCGATGATGTCGCCGTAGGCGCTAACAGCGCGAACTGCGTGATCGTCGGACATGATGTAAATGATGTTCGGGCGCTGAGCTTCAGCCGCTTCAGCCGGTGCTGCTTCGATGGGCGCTGCACTCACTGCCTGAGACAGTGTGCCAGCTACCATCAGTGACAGTAACTTTTTGTTCACTTAGACACTTCCTAGCGTTATATCCAATGCGGGGGGATATTAACGAGACAGAAGTGCCAGCCTGTAAGACATAGATCAATGAATGGTGAAATTTTGAGTTGATTTAAGCTATTTTGTACTTGAATGACGCTGTAAACCCTTAAATTAAAGGGTTTTTTATTCAGTTAAAGGTTTTAAACAAATTGTAAGAAAATATTGTTTTTCTTCATTTTATGCACAGCTTGTAGGTTGGGACGAGCGTGGAACGCGATCTCCCAACACGGTGAGCCAGTTAGTAGAAATCATGTTAACTTCAAACTGGCTTTTCAGGAGATATAAGACAGTCACCGTGTTGGGAGGTCACTTCGTTCGTCCCAACCTACAGGCTTTCCCGTTCGATAAGCTTGGTGGGCTGAATGCGAATATACTCTATATCATCATTGCCCTTGAGAGCATGGAACAGGGTTTCGGCAGCACTGATACCCATTTCAAACTGCTGGTGAGAAATAGTGGTCAGTGGAGGCGTAGTAACGGCAGACTCACGAATGTTGTCGAAGCCTACGACTTTAATGTCTTTTGGAATGCGCAAATTACGTTCGCGGGCTGCCCGGTAAATGCCCAGAGCCATCTCGTCATTGGCAGAAAAAATAGCGTCAGGTATGGTTCCCTGATCAAACAGCGCGCTCATTTTCCGGTAAGCGCCTTCCTCGGTAAAGTCACACTCAAGAATAAAGTCGTGATTAACCGGAACGCCACAAAAGCCCAGAGCAGCAATGTAACCATCCAGACGTTTCTGGTTGTCGTACGAATCTTCCGGGCCGCCCAGAAAATAGACTTCCCTGACGCCACTTTTAACAATCGCTTTGGTGGCTGTGAAGGCGCCGCCAAAGTTATCAATCAGAATGCTATAGATATGAGGTGACTGGATTTCCCGGTCAAGCACCACCAGTGGCAGTTCTTTTGAAGCCATGGAGGTCAGAAACTCGTCATCAAAGGAGTTGGTGAGGATAATGGCTCCATCCACCATACGGTCACGCAGGTATTTGTAAGCGGTAGAGTTTTCCTCGCCGTACAGGCTACAGGCCACCAGATCGTAGCCAGCCTGGTGAACCGCTTTTTCAATACCCCGGGCGATCTCGCTGTAGATGGGACCAAACCACGAGTTGAAGAAAATACCAATAGCACGGGTGTTTTTCTGTTTCAGCAGTTTCGCGTTGCCATTGGCTACATAGTTCAGTTTTTTGGCAACCTTAAGAACGTGCTGTCGGGTCTTTTCGCTGATCCGGTCTTTTCCGTTAATGGCATAGGACACGGTAGAAATAGAAACCTTGGCTTCTCTGGCTACGTCCTTGATGGTGGCTTTCACTGCGTTACATCTCCGCTGGGTCTGACATGTTCTGCTTTGTCATGGTGTCTGTTTAATATTGGTTCAGTAGGTTGGGACGAGCGCGAAGCGCGACCTCCCAACACGGTGACTAAAGAGCGTAAAAATTTCACTCATCCAGCCTGCATTTCGATTTCAAAAGCAGGCGATAAACGGCACTGGATGTCTTTATCACTCTGCTATGAAAGGTTTACTTAGTATGGTGGGCATTATATGTAACAAAGCCTCTGCTTTGGTAGTGGGTTTGTTACATAGGTTGGTGAAATATTTTGCTTTGTACGTAATATGACCGAAATAACTCACTGTTGTTTCGAGAAAATTATTATACCTAAGCCGACAGCCAGTTCCGAATACCCGTTATTTATGGCTACATTTCCATCACTAAAAAACAAATATAAACGTTTCGACAAATAGTATGACTGAATGAGAAATCTGTCAATTGGTTTCGATAAGGGTATAGCATTTATCTCAGCAGGAACCCTGCTGGAATTGCAATCAGGTTATCCGAGAACGGAAGAATCCTATCTCCGTTGTAAATGATGATGCCCCGCTGAATGCTTTTGGTTTCGATGAGCATGTCCAGAGCTGCAAACATTTCTCGTTTGATGGTCATGCCAGCTTTGACTTCTATGCCTGTAGCTCGTGCATTATGTTCAGTGAGAATAAAGTCCACTTCCCGTTTGTTTTTGTCACGATAGTGGTACAACTGGCAATCAGCTTCACTCACAGCCATTGACTTCAATAGTTCAGTGCACACCCAGGTTTCCATCAGTGATCCCATCAGGTTTTTATCTTTATGAATGGCGGCTTCATTAATACCTTTCAGGGTGCAAAGTAAGCCGGTATCAATAAAGTGAACTTTTGGTTGCTTGATGGCACGTTTGAGCTCATTTCGGTGCCAGCCTGGAATGCGTTTGATCAGATACAAGTTTTCCAGCGCCGAAACGTACTTTTGAACCGATTTATTGTCCATCTGTACTGCTTTACCAAGGCTGGCATAGTTCAGGGTTTCTGAAGAAATAGAAGCCAATAGTTTAAGCAACTGCCCCATTTCATCCAGCTTTTGCAGTTGAAACACTTCTTTTATATCACGCCGGACAATAGCGTCTGAGTATGCACGATGCCAACGGGTGCGACGTCCGGGGGATCGCTGTTGAACTTCTGGATACCCACCACGAACAATGGCTGAAACCACTTCGTTGTATTCAAGTGTAATGGCAGGCTCGGGGTCAAAATCAGGTGCAAGCAGTTGCTGAATAATATCCTTTGACCCTTGTGAGTTGGATGATGCCGCTTTTAGCTCTGTCTGACTGAAAGGATACAGAGTGACAAACTCGGCACGTCCGGCCAGAGAGTCTGCCAGTGTTGGCAAAGTCATAAGGTCGGCAGAGCCGGTCAGAATGAACGAACCTTGCTGGCGATCTTCATCAACTAATAATTTGATGGTTCGGATCAGTTCGGGCGCTCGCTGTACCTCATCAACAATGATTGGTCGCGATTGGCTGCGCAGTAAGCCGATGGGGTCATTTCTGGCAATGGAGAGAATGTTCTCATCGTCCAGTGTGAGATAGCTGCCTTTTCCCTTATGCTCAGCCCGATCCAGAAAGTGTCGGGCAAGAGTGGTTTTACCTGACTGACGAGGGCCGGTAATCACCACAACAGGGGTGTCGGTCAGGCATTCCTGAAGGTACTGCTCTATGCCTCGTGCAATATAGGGCATGATAAAGTCATCCGTCCAAAATGGATTTTAAGTAAGACTACTATGGATTTTAGCATGGACTATTATGGATTTCAGGTCAGACTATTATGGATTTTAGATCGGACTATTATGGATTTTAGATCGGACTATTATGGATTTTAGATCGGACTATTATGGATTTTCAGCCATGCAGTTTACCGTCATTCCCGCGAAGGCGGGGATGACGATGGTATGTTTTTGCCTGCCACTACCCTAAGCTGCAACCTACAGCCCGGATGCATCGAAACGGTGTGTTAAGTAACTGCCATTTGAAGCTCATTTTTCATCTGAGGAAGTATCGGGTGGTTACAAGATAAAACTAAAGCAACTGGGCTACAGGCTGGTGTACTCGGTTTCAGACGGAACCATAACAGTCAATGTGCTTGCGGTAGGCAAAAGAAATAGGAATGAAGTGTATCAGGTGGCTTTGGCGAGGTTCCTGCATTGAGCGGCAGAATGCCGGTCAGGGATGATTGCGTTTTATCTGAGAAGCTGGAGGGAAGGGCGTTCCCACGCAAGGCGTGGGAACGAGGTAATGACTTACGAGAAAGTTATTTCACAAATTCGATATCAGAAATGTGCATGGTCATGCCTTGATATTTATCACCACCGGCAGCTTGTGTGCCACCCTGTCCCATGATGGTCAGGCGATTGATGTTACGTGGCAGGTTAACCAGCATTTGGCCAGCTGCATTACCTGCAAAAAGCTCGGAGAATGGAACTTCAACAACATTTACTGCACCTTTAGTTAAGGTGTCAGCTTCAATAACAACTTCGGCAGAATTAGTTGAAGTGTATGCGCTATTGCCTGTCCATGTGCCATCTTCTTCTTTCTCGTGTACCAACTTCTCGCCCACCATTCTGACTTTGAAATCAGGGAGGTCTTCGACAGTATCATTAACAATCATGTTAAAGCGTAATTTGGCAGTGCTGTATGCACTCAGATCTGTGAATACGTCAGCCTCATCAACTTTAGGGGCGGTAAAGTGCAGGCCAGCATTTCCATTTGTACCAAAGGTCAGTAGATGCCCGTGGTAATCGGTACCGCCAACGGCAACGGTTGCGCCATTTTGTGAACCACCAGAGAGACTGAGTCCGGAAGCATTAGAAGCCCATCCCGTTACATTTCCTTCTACATCGCGAGAGTAAACCTCAGCTTCTGCAATTTCATTGCTTAAAGCACAGTCAAAAGTGAAGTCTTCCGTGTAGGTATTGGAGCGTAAAGCTACATCTTTCAATGCAAACTTCAGGTTAGACTCGGAAGTAATTTTAAATGGAGTTGTACCAGTACTTAAATCAGCACCTTCGAAACAACTCATAGGGAGTTTGATCCATTGCTCACCGGTGCCACCGGCTAAGGTGGTGTACAGTTCAGTAATGTCCAGCGGTTCCGAGCCCGGAATTTCAACGGTAATGCGCTGGCCTGCTTCAGGTAAAGTCTGAGGGAAAATGCGGGCACGAACGGTACCTCCACCATTTTTACCTTCATTCGTGGTAGCAGTGTAGTCGTAGTTGGCATCTGCTTTAGCAATAATGCTACCAGGAGCATCATCTGAAATAGTTACGAGGATTGGGCTATCTTCTTCTGTTGACGCAAACCACTCGGTTTTAATGTTATCTGCTGTTCCAGTAGTTACATCATCACGCTGGATTTTGATTTCGTTGCCACCCTGCCCAACGGCGTACAGATCGAACTCTTTAACGTTGTAGTCACCATAGCCATAAACTCGGAAGATGGCTGTTGTTGCACCACCGCCACCACCGCCACCGCCGCCACCAGTAGAACCACCATCATACTTGTCATCCAAAACACACCCGGACAACAAGGCTACTGATATAGCACTCAGAGCAAAAGTTTTAACAGCTTTATTCATACTTAAATCCATGCTTCTTTGTAGGCTGATGGCTGTGGTGGCTGATTGAAAAAAACTGGCTTGATCCGTTGATATCACCAGAACTTTCACAGTGTTAATAAGTGTTGAACTTACCTGCTATTCAGCAACAACCAGAAATAATCGAAATGTTTACAAAGCGAGGCGACGATACGAAATTTCGCTAAATGGGTCAAGGATTAACGATTTCGGAAAAATAAAAACAAAACCTAATACAAATCCAGATCAATTTTTAGCAATTAGCGTCACATTTAATTAGCAAAAAGCTAGCTTGTTTTAGGCTTTGTTACAGTGTTTGTGTATTTTAAAACATTGCTGTAGCCCTTGTATGGCGCGGGTTTATAACTGAAATTGACAGTTCGAATGATATAGATCAATTAAATGATATTTTTTGTTAATTGCTTATTTTCTTTGCAGACCGCTTAAACAAAGGCTTTCAAAGAAATTGCTATTGTTTCCTGAAATTTTCAGCATATTGATGCGCTTCGACGAACCCATTATATTCGCTTTGCTTTTTGGATATGGCAAAAGAAACACGCCATTTATGCAAGTTCGACAAACATGTCAGTAATTAAACTTACGCGATTGATGTCTATTGCATTCAATATTTCAGCACGTCCTGAATGGTGAAGTGTGTTTCGCCAATGCACGACAATGAATAAGTCTTCTCAAAAGCAACGATTTAGCAACGGATAACGGATTAGGTTTCGGCAGTATTACCATTATGAAAAAGTTATTACTTCCTTTTATGCTTGGCTCCTTTGCCTTGCCAGCAGTCGCAATGGATTATCAGACAGATGATGGTTTTAATCTGCCGGAACTGAGTGCTGACGTGTTTGATGCTTACAACATGGAAGCCAACGCCAATCGCACCCGCCGTCCTCAGCAGCGTCAGGCTCCGCTGCGTACCCGTATTTTCATAGGTGCCGAACACACTGAGAACCGTTTTGATAATCAGGGTAAGACTCAGAATACTAATTTCCTGATTGATGGTAGTACTAGCATTAATGACCGTTTTCGTGTGGGCTACGTTATTAACGAACGTAACCTGACTTATCGTGATGGTGATATGGATGACAATCTGGGTAAGCGCCTGACTGCCACCATTAACCCACGATTTGACACCTATGTAAGCCCGAACTTCAGCTGGTTCATGGCCTTCCCGATCAGAAGAACGATTGATGCCAACCGTGGCCGCCTTCCAGACGGCTCCCCGGGTAATGGTGGCCCGGTTGAAGAGCAGGCTTATACCATCAAGCCGGGCTTTAACTACCGCATGGGTGATCACACCTTCAACATTACCGGTCACTTCCGCTATGTTGAAACTGAAAACTACGGTAACAACAATCCTCGCCTTTATAACAAGGCCTATAACTTCAACCCGACTTACATTTACCGTCTGAACCGTACGACGAACGTAAGTCTGGAAATGGGTTTCACTGAAAATGACAACCCGAACAACACCTGGAACCGCAACATCAAACCATCTGTTGCTCATCGCTGGAGCAATGGTATGCGTTCCCAGTTCAGTGTAAATGTAGGTAAGAATGGTCAGGATAACGGTCGTGGCGTTCGCTACACCAACTGGCAAGTCAACAACAACCTGCCTCTGAACCGTAACTTCGACCTGATCGCCAACCTCGGCTGGAGAACCGGTGAACAGTATGAAGACGACGATGGTTATGTAAATGAAGGCTCCGGTGACCGCGAAACCCTGTACTTCAAGTTTGGTTTCAACGTTAAGTTCTAATTCAACTGAATCAATGCATCAGGCAGCAACCCTCCCGTGATCATTCGACAATGATTCAATCTGCTGCCCGGATGCCGACGGGTGAAGCGCCCGCCACGCTTTCAAGACTGGCAAACAAAACTAGAGTGACTATGAAACTGAGACTTCTCCCAGTTGCAATCTCTTGTGCAATTGCAGCTTCTTCTGCTTTTGCGTCAACGAGTGCATCCAATTTCGGTTCTGTAATGAACCCTGTTCGCATGGAGCAGCCTGCCTCTGTCGTACACTGGAACGACAACAAAAAAGAAATGGATGCGTTCATTTCTGACCTGATTTCCAAAATGACCCTGGAAGAAAAGATCGGCCAGCTGGACCTTCAGTCCGGTATCATGGCGGTGACCGGTTCCCAGGTAAACCACCAGTACGAAGACTGGGTCGCTGAAGGTAAAGTGGGTTCTGTATTCAACAACTTCACTTACGAGCGCGCTTACAACCTGCAGAAACGTGCGGTTGAAGAATCCCGTCTGGGTATCCCGATTATCATCGGTCACGACATCATCCACGGTCACAAGACTATCTTCCCACAGTCTATCGGTGAAGTCGCTTCCTGGGATCTGGAAGTGGCGGAAGTAGGTGCGCGTGTAGCGGCAAAAGAAGCGACCGCTGACGGCATCATGTGGACTTTTGCACCAATGGCTGACCTGGTTCGCGATCCTCGCTGGGGTCGTGTATCCGAAGCGCCGGGTGAAGACCCGTTCCTCGCTACCCAAATGTCTGTTGCCCGTGTGAAAGGTTTCCAGGGCGACAACCTGTCTGACACCGACACCATGATGGCGACTGCCAAGCACATGGTAGGCTACGGTCTGTCTCAGGCGGGTCGTGACTACGGCACCACCGACGTATCCGACTACGAACTGTGGTCCAGCCAGATGCCAATGTTCAAGGCCATGGTTGACGCCGGTATCGCTACCGTAATGACTTCTTTCAACGACCTGAATGGTATTCCTGCCTCAGGTTCTCACTACCTGCTGACGGAAGTACTGCGTGACAAGTGGGGCTTCGAAGGCTTTGTAGTGACCGACTACACCGCTGTGAACGAACTGGTGCCTCACGGCTACGCTCGTGACGACAAGCACGCTGCCGAAATCGCATTCAACGCTGGCGCCGACATGGACATGGTAGGCAAGTCCTACATGGATTACATGGCCGAGCTGGTTGCTGAAGGTAAGGTTGACGAAGCGAAAATCGACCACTCTGTCCGTCTGATTCTGGAAATGAAATGGCGTCTGGGTCTGTTCGAAGATCCTTACCGTTACTTCGACAAGGATCGTGCAGAAACCGATATCCTGACTGATGAGCACCTGGAACTGGCACGCGACGCTGCTCGTAAGTCTTCCGTACTGCTGTCTAACAACGGCGCACTGCCTCTGAATCTGGATAAGATTGACTCCATCGCTCTGCTGGGTCCTCTGGCTGACCGTAAGCAAGATATGATTGGTAACTGGGCGGCTGCCGGTGACCGTCGTAACCAGCCTGTTTCTATCAAAGAAGGTTTGGAAGCGCGTCTGGGTAAAAGTGTGAAGATTCACACTGCTGGTCGCCATGGTGGTGCTACCTACGCTCACTTGCATGATGCAGATGAGACTTCTCCGCACATCGGTATTCGCTCTGTAGCGCGTGATGAAATTGGCAAGCCGGCTCTCAAGCGCAACATTGAACAAGCGGTTAAAGCAGCCAAGAAAGCTGACGTTATCGTTCTGGCGATTGGTGAAGAACAGCGCATGTCCGGTGAAGCGGCTTCCCGTGTTGAAATCACCCTGCCTGGTAACCAGCGCGAGCTGATGGAAGAGCTGAAGAAGCTCGGCAAGCCAATGGTTGGTGTTGTTATGTCCGGTCGTCCTAACGACCTGAGCTGGGAATACGAGAACCTGGACGCTATCCTGCACGCTTGGTACCCGGGCACTTCCGGTGGCCACGCGATTGCTGACCTGTTGGTAGGTGACTACAACCCGTCCGGTAAGCTGCCGATGACCTTCCCGCGTTCTGTTGGTCAGATTCCAATCTACTACAACATGAAGAACACTGGTCGTCCATACGATGCCGACAACGAGAATCAGCGTCAGGAGCATTACAAGAGCCGCTACGATGACTCTCCAAATACTCCGCTGTTTGCCTTCGGTCACGGTCTGAGCTACACCACCTTCGACTACAGTGACATCAAACTGTCTTCTGACACTCTGAAGATCAAAGACGACGAACTGAGTGTATCTGTTACCATTACTAACTCCGGCGACTTCGCTGGTGAAGAAGTGGTTCAGCTGTACACCCGTCAGCTGGTAGGCTCCAGAACCCGTCCGGTTAAAGAGCTGAAAGGCTTCCAGAAGATTCACTTCGAAAAAGGTGAATCCAAAGACGTTACCTTCACTTTGACCGCAGAAGATCTGTCATTCTACCGTGGTGACATGACCTGGGGTCCTGAAGCAAGCGACTTCCACGTATTCGTGGGTACTTCTTCTGACGACGTTCAGAAGGCTGAATTCAAACTGGTTGACTAATAAGTCTTAAACCGGATTTGATATAAAAGCCTCAATGCTATGGATCGGTGTTGGGGCTTTTTTTGAATCATTTTATCGTTTCAGTGTGCTGTTTGTGGCGAACAGACGTAACCGTTGTGCAGGCAAGTCCTGCACTTTTTGGTTGTACTGAATGCGTGTTTTATGATCAAAAGTGAATCTGTATCAATAAAGGCTCTTATCGGATTCCAGACTGCTGAGCTACACTTCATCAAAATCTTGCGAATGGCTGATCACGCAGTGAATATTTGTAAAATTTCAGAACTCATCAGCAATGTAACTTGCTTTGAAATGATCCGTGAAAACCGCTGGCCTGACGGGGTGGTTCATTGCCCCCATTGTGATTCAGGCCATGTAAAAAAGAACGGGCATGACACGGTACAAACTGAATGCCAACACTATCAATGCAAACATTGTGACCGCTACTTTGATGACCTGACTAATACTGTCTTTGCTGGGCATCATCAGCCTCTTAAGGTGTGGGTTTCCTGTCTGTACCTGATGGGACTCAATGTTTCCAACAGCCAGATTTCTAAAGAACTTGACCTTTCACTGAGTGATGTACATGAAATGACAACCTTGTTGCGAACCTCTGTCGTTAAACGCAAGCCTGACATTACTCTTGAGGGAGAGGTAGAGTTCGACGAGGTGTACATCGTCGCAGGTCACAAAGGACATCCTGAAGCTTTAAAAAAATCTATCGCGCCCTCCCCGAAAAAGAAGATTAAAAGGAGCTCCGGGCAGAGGAACTCTCGAAAAAGACAAGCCTCCCGTTCTGGGAATGATTCAGCGAGGAGGTCAGGTCATTATCAACATGCTGGATAATGTTCGAAAAGCCACCATAAAGCCTTTCATTACGAAGCATGTAGCCAAGGGAACCCAAACTTACACTGATGAATACAGCATTTACAACTCCCTTGAAGAGTGGGGTTACAAGCATAAATCTGTCTGTCATGGTAAAAGCGAGTACGCCCGGGATGATGACAAGGATGGTATTTATGAAGTACACGTGAACACCATGGAAGGCTTCTGGTCATTGCTCCGTTCATGGCTCAGACCTCACAGGGGGATTTCTCAGGAAAGCTTACCTTTGTACCTCGGCTTCTTTGAGTTCGTTCATAACGCCGGAATCCGGGGTAAAGGGTTACTTCAACCATTAATCAGCTTGCTGGTTACGTAGCAGTCTGGAATCCGATAAGAGCCTCTGACGTTTATCAGCAGGCTTCAAACAATGCGGCTCAAGCTGACTTTGCCTGGTGGCAAGATCAGCCAATGCGAGATCGAGAGACTTATGAGTGGGGCAGTGGTGCAGGCTCCTGCCCAAACCGGAATGCCCAGGGCGAGCCCGTTGGTCGTGACAATAAGTATTGTGTTGATCGCATCCGTAAAGACGGGGATCGCTCCAGTAATGAATACATGGTGGTATCACCGCACATTCTTGCAGGCTTTTTGCCCCAGTATGATCGTGCTCGCAACGACCTGATTGCCATGTACCGGGATGACCGGCAGAAGGCTCATTACCGTCTGGAAGATGGCAGTGTTGTGCTGTGGCGTTATAGTTACGACCACCCTCAATGGAAGGCTGGCTCTATACAGGCCGTTGATTTTTCAACCATGTTGTTTGGTCTGGCGGCTCTGGAAGAAAATCTGGGTATGGCCTTCTTTAACCAGTACAACAATTATTACCGCAATTAAATCCGTTATCAGATCTTGCAAGCTGTTCATAATCTTTTGAGGAAAGATCATGAACAGCTTCCTATCGTCAGCATGTCTGACCGGGTCGTTAGTGATTCTGATGGTCTGAGCGTTTAATGACCTGAACTATCCCCCTTTATCCGCTGTCCATATTCTAACGAATAGGGTTTAAAGACCACGACTCTCTTGCTTTTGATTTGCAAGGCATTTTGCTGGTTAGTGCATTGAGAGAGGGAAATATGGAGACCGGGAAATAAATGGAGGTCAGGTATGGATGGTGCAGGAAATGGATTTTCAAAGCTACAAACGGTAGGGATAACGACAGGATTCTCTCTTGCCAGCGGGCTTTTAGCAAATAATGGAGCAAGGGATACTCTCGGCTCGAGTGTTTCTTCTTTTGGTAAAACGTTGTGCAGTATTCCGGGTTCTCTGGTGAATACTGCAATGTCAGGTATCAATGGGGTCAGAAATCAAACGTTTAACGTTGCTAGCTATCTTGTTCCTTCATTAAAACCTCTGGCTGAACGGCAGGTTGCCCTTCCCGGTTTTTTACGTCCGGTTCTGGGTGGCGCATCCGGTACTGCCAGCATGGGTACACTGGTCTTGGCAGGCATGACCCCCATGTACTATGTAGCTAAAACGGGTGTGACAACCTGTCAGCGTTATCTGCAGAGTCGTGCGCAGAATCATAGAGTTGATCATGCACTGAATGGTGCTCATCGAGATTCTGTAGCAGCTTTAGACCATGCAGAACTGGCTTTACAGGCAGATAGACGAAGATACAAGACACTCGCCCAACGCTCTGTATTACCCACGTGGACACAATTACTGATGGCAGCTGTCCCTGGCATCTTATTAGCACCGGAGCTGGGTGCTGCTGCTTTGGTTGTAGGTGCTGTAGCGGGCGCTTCACAGGTAGCCAGTAACCTTTGGGAGCGTTCAGCAAACAAAGGCATGGTTCAAGAGACACAAAAGAATATAAATCATGTCACCACAAAGAGGGATTTGTTAAACGCTCGCAGGGATCTTTATTTAATGGGGAAACGTATGGATCGCCTGGAAGCACTTCATCCGGAGCTGAGAGGACAATGAGTATGCCACATCAGCAAGTACCATTACTTCCAGCGATTGGTTTGACTGCTGGAAGTTCATTAGCGGCTGCGGTTGCGGCCAACCCGTCTTCCCGGGAAACGGTTATGGCGTTTGGCAAGCTGGTTTACAATCAGCCGTCCGCTTTGCTTGAGCATACGGGGCGATGCCTGAGTGGAATCAGGGAGCAGCTGTTTCATGCCGTCAGCTACATTCTACCTCCGGTCAAAACCATTGCCGAACGGGATGTGGCTATCAAGACGGTTGCCGGTCCTTTCCAGTCAGCTCTTGGAAAAGCCGGGATAAACACAACCGGTAATGTAACACTGGGAACTCTGGGGTTGGCCGCTGCAGCGCCAGCGATTCATTTGGCAGGGAATGTATTGAATGCCTGCCAGCGATTTTCAGATAAAGGTTATCAATACGATTTGATCAACCGGGCTCGCAACAGTGAAGATGTCAATGCTTTGGGTCAGGCCGCTGTAAGGCTTCAATACAGCGAAGAGCACTACAGGAAGTTATCGGAACGTTCAGTAATGCCGGGCTGGAAAAGTCTGCTCTGTAGCCTGATGCCGTCTATTCTGCTTGTCCCTCAGCTGGGAGCATCCGCTATAGCTCTGGGCGCTGTTGCCGGAGTGTCTCAGATCGCCAGTAATGCCTGGGAGAAATGGGCAAACATCAGCATGCTGGATGAAACACGTCAAAATATTAAGGTGGCCAATTTTAGCCACAGAACAAGAAAGTGTGCGGCTGGAGTTGACGCATTGAAAGAAAAACTAAAGATGAAAGAGAGTACTGATCCGGCGTCTTAATCAAAGAACTGGCCGGGTGCTGTACCAAAGTAATTCTTAAACAGTCGGTTGAAAGCGCTCAGACTGGCAAAACCAACATTCATTGCAACACTGGTCACCGGTTCGCCGCTGGCCAGTCTTTTTAACGATTCCACTAATCGCACCTGCTGCCGGAATTGCACAAACGACATGCCCAGCTCGGATTTGAACAATCGGCTCATTGTTCGGCTGCTGATATGAATTTTTTCTGACCACTGCTCCAGTGTTTCACTGTTGTGCGGGTGCCGCATAATTTCCTGACAAACAGGCTGTAGTCGTTTATTAGTGCACTTGGGTATACTGAGTTGAACAGAAGGCGAGAGCTTTAGCAGGTCTATGGTTACCAGCAGTAAACGTTCAAGGCTGCTGTCGTAGGAAAAGTTTTCCGGCAGCTCTGACAGGTGAACCAATAGCTCCCGAAGCAATGGCGAAACGCTGAGAACACTGCTGGATTCCGGCAGTCCAGAGTAATCTTCAGAACGGATATATAAACTTTTCATTTCCGCCCGCCCATGCATAGTGACCTTATGGGGAACCCTTGGCGGAACCCAGATAGCCCGCTGGGGCGGACTGACCCACAGGTTACCCGGCACATTCACCACCATCACACCATGACAGGCGTAAAGTAACTGGGCATAGTTATGGCAATGCCATTCATTCACATGACCATTTGGGTATTCAACAGAATAGGCGATAAACGGTGTATTTAGCTGGGAGGGCAAAGCATGGGTGCTGGTCACGACAGGTTCACTTCACGATGGCTGGTTGTCTGATATGGGCAAAGAGTCGTCATAAATGAGACAGTTCGCCATTTTAGAACAAGGTAGACTGCGCCGCATCATTTTGCTGGAGCGATACACAGTCGAGTCCTGTATGGATAAACGCAAGTTTCATTTTCAGGTGATGAGCCTGGGTCATGCCCTTGACCACTTTTTTGTTTTGATTTTCCCCACCGTCGTGCTTGTCTTGCAAAAAGAGTGGGGTCTCAGTTATGCAGAGCTGCTCAAATACGGAAGCCTTGGAGTGTTGGCCTACGGTTTGGGCTCTCTGCCCTCTGGCTGGCTGGGTGACCGCTGGAGTCAGCGCGGTATGATGAACGTCTATTTCTACGGCATGGGTTTGTCTGCCATTCTCACCGCCCTGGCACAAACACCGGAGCAGCTGGCGGCGGGTGTTGCAGCCATTGGCCTGTTTGCTTCTATTTATCATCCGGTGGGTACAGCCGTGGTGTTCAGTACGGCTGAAAAAACCGGTCGGGCCATTGCTGTTAATGGCGTGGCTGGCAATATCGGACTGGCGTCGGCTGCTATTGTGACCGCCTTTATCTCCGAGATGATTAACTGGCAGGCGGCGTTTATTATTCCCGGCATTGTCTGTGTCTTAAGCGGCTTTGCTTACTCCTGGGTGTCGGGTGATGTGTCTGCCATTAACCGAAAAGGCAATGGTCGTGACACTGAAAGTCTGGACAGACGATCGATGATCAAACTGTTTATGGGCATTGCGGTCATTGCCTGTCTGGGCGGACTGGTGTTCCAGAGCATGACCACCGCACTGCCTAAAATGGTTGAATCCGCCTTTTCCGGTTCTCTGGGACAAACCGGCATGGTGGCCACCATTATCTTTGTCTTAGCAGCGACGGTGCAGATGGTGATTGGTGAATTGCTCGACCGGGTGCCTGCGCGTTCGCTGCTGCTCGTGATTGCACTGGGGCAGGTGATCTTTCTGATACTGGCCTCTATGGTCTCCGGCATGGCATTGATCCCTGTTTTGATCTGCCTGATGTTTTTCACCTTCGGACAGATTCCGGTCAATGACTGGCTGATTGGTCACTACGCTGCCGACGAATGGCGTTCCCGCTTTTACGCCATGAAATACACACTTGGCCTGAGCGTTGCCACCGTGGCGTACTGGTTGATTGCTGTCGTACATGACAATACCGGCGAGTTTACGCTGTTGTATCTGGTGCTGGCAGCGATTATGAGCCTCTCGGTTGTGGCAGCATGGTTTATGCCAAAAACGCGGGCTCAGCAGGCAGTGATTGCCTGATTTTAGAAGGGCTATAAACTTAAATGGTCGCCTTTCGCTCCACAATGATCGCTGGAGCGAAAAGCGTTTTTTCTTACAAGCTACTTTCTAAGAGAATATCCTGTGGTGCCAAGGCTTCGGCAGCATTGCTGTTATTCGCGCCGGTACCCTCGCCCCATGTAATCACTTCACCATTTTCTTTTAATGCAGCGAAAGAAGCTGTGGTAGAGAAAACATCCTTAACACGAGTATTTAATTCAGATTGTTTTTCCGGTGTCAGGTAGCCACCACTTCGAGGCTCGCCCCAGACTCTAACTCCGCCGCCTCTGGTAATAGCTGCAAATGCACCACCGTCGAAAGTATTTCTCCTGGATTTATTGGTTACGATTTTCTCAACATTGCTAATTTTACCAGGACTAATGATGCCGCCGAATTCAGGGTGTCCCCAAGCAAAAACAAAATTGGCATTAAAGTTATCAATGCTGCTAATACCTACAAATGCAGCAGTCCCCGGAATAATTTCACTCACATTGTGTTTATAAATTCCCAAGCTCCAATTTGTATCGCCCCCAAACATAGAGTCACCCCAAGCCACAACCTCGTGGTCTCCACGTTCGGTAAGCTTGAGTGCTGCGAATGTAACGAGATTCGGTATAATATCGACAATATTGGATGAAAGATCATCACCGCCACCTACTGTGATATCTCCACCACTGGTTGGTTTGCCCCAGGCAACAACGCTGCCGTCCTCTTTAAGGGCTGCAAAAGCAGCGGCATTAGCAACGACACGTTTAACACCCGAAGACAGGCCTACCTGTGTAAAGTTATCCATGTGCCCGCCATTATCCGGATGACCCCATGCTACTACCGAGCCATCTTCCTTCAGTGCGGCATAAGCACTCAGGTTAGGAATAATGTCATCAACATTTTTTAATGGCTCAGAAAGAGTTCCGCCGTCTCCCCATCCCCAGGTAATCACTTCGCCGCTTTCTTTTATAGCTGCAAAGCTTTGGGTATTGTGAATAACCTTTTTGAAGCCGCCTGTGAAGTCTCCACCACTGCCCTCTGAAACATCGCCTCCGTAGAGTTTATTTCCCCAAGCGACAAGGCTTCCGTCATTTTTTAGAGCGGCAAACGCTCTTGCACCCGGTACAATATCATCGACACCACTGCTCAGATCACCCTCATGGCTAAGCGTTATGTCACCACCATTGTAGGCATATCCCCAGGCAACAACACTGCCGTCATCCTTTAAAGCAGCAAAGGCAGCATCCGTTGCAAATACCTGCACTACACCACTGTCGAGGTCGCCTCCACTTGGTTGGCTTGCATCTGAGCCGTGATCACGGTTACCCCATGCCACCACGCTACCGTCATTACGAATAGCAGCGAAAGCATTGTTGTTGGGAATGATTTCACGAACATCTTCTGCCTGAATCGGGTCTGGACCAATATCTTTACCCCAGGCAATAACGGTTCCGTCATTGGTCAGCGCGCTGTAGCCTGACAGGTTAGAAACTATGTCTTCAACAAAACGACGACGGTAAACGACAAAGGCTTCATCACTACTGCTTAGACCATCGTTGTTGGCAATGGCCGACAGGCGAACGGCTTTACCATAGTCGTCTTCAGTCACAAGGAAAGTCTGACCTTCAACAACGTGGTCACGAATCTCAACGCCATCGACAGTGATGCTGTCACCGAAAACACCGGTTCCGGTGCGGTCAACGACCCATGTGTAGGTGGTTTTATCGGGCTCGCAATCAGTACATTCTGACTCGGCCTTTATTGTTCTGCCAACCAGCATGTCTCCCGATTTGGAGAGTTGCGTAATGGTCGGCACAGAAGGTTCCGGATCAGGTGTCGGTGCAGGAGAAGAGCTACTGGAAGAACTGTCATTACAGGCGGCCAGCAAGCCTACCAGACCGGTTATAGCCAGCTTTTTTATCATGGTGTCCATTGGGTACTTCTTGTTTCTTAATAGTTGCTAACTTGAGAGCGCTTCGGATTTTATCGTGAGCCTGTATTCGCTGTGTATAAGTACTTGGTACAAGTGTACATTTTCTTATGAGTTTTATGGAATGGTGTTGGGATGTGCGTATCACTCATCCCAACAGTTTTAACCTTTGAAGCTATTTAAATAACTCGGTAAATGTTTTTCTGCATCATAGGATCTCTGAATCAATCGGTAGTGGGCCAGAACTGTTATATCGCGTGAATATTGACCCCAAACTCAACTTTATTAATCAATAATCCAATAACAATATCGTGCATCTTTTCGAGCTTTGAAAAACAAATTGTCTTTCTGGCCAACCGTTTAATCCAAGTCCGAAAATTAAGGTTTTTACGCTCTATCTTCTGAGTGTTTGCTTTACCAATAATATGCATGTTTTCATCAAGGTGTCGCTCATAGGCTCCCCAATCATCGGTGTAAAATTTATTAATACCAAATGGCTTCAGAAGTGTTTTGAGTTCTTTAAAAACTTCATCTTTCCGTTTTCCGAAAACATAAGCAAGCACGGTATTTGTAGCGTGATCAACAGCATACCAAAGCCAGCGTTGGTTCGATTTATCATGAACATACGACCACTGCTCATCTAGCTCAGCCTCTTGGCAGACAAGCCCTACATGAATAATTGCATCTGACTTGAGATCAATAGTTTGAATATTTGGGTTGACCTTTACCAGACCGCTTTCTTTTTTTTTAGAGTCTTTATTACTGTTGTCTTGCTTATTCCGAGTACTTTACTTGTATCCCTGATTCCGCTGCCATTTATTGCCATATCGATGATTTTTTCTTTAACGCCAGGCTCACAGGCCTTGTAGCGATATTCAAGCATGAAGGTTTTGATTTCACATTTGTCATTACAGCAATAGTATCGTGGAACATCATGAGTGCTGTATCCGAAAGGCCGAACTTGGTTACTGCCACATGTTGTACAGAGGACTTGCGTAAGGCACATTTTTAAACCGCATTTTTCAAAGTTGCCGAATGTCGTATTTTAGCAGACAGGGCTAGAATCACAGAACTGTGCCACTACCAATCAATCAATGTGGTCGCCCGTGTTGGCAACCATGCTGTTGACCCATTGCTCAATCTGATTTCCTGCCAGTTCGCGTGCTCCTGCAACAGAATAAACTCGGTACCCTGATTCAGCGGGCTGGTAAACGCCGGAGCAAACACCAGTCCCGGGCCTTTGCGGGCAGTAATGTCCATGGCAGTAATCACGCCGCTGCTGTCTTCCGGTGTATAAGCGACCCTGAATACGGTGATAACACTGGTCAGCAGCATGATGCTGGCGGCAAAGATAATGCGGCTTTTTTCAGTTCGGTCTGAACGGATAAATACCCATACCTGCCACCAGAACAGCAAATAAACGGCAATGGCAAACCAGAACCACAGGCTGCTGCTGGCAATACTGTGAGTGGTAGCCAGCCACGGGTTACCAAAGCTGTCTGGCAGATAATCAAGACGCTGTTTACGCACATGGCTCAGGTTGTGAGACAGCTCTTTGCTGCCATAACCCAGCGACTCTGCCCGACGGTACCAGAGTACACTTTCACCATAACGACCCGCATGGAACCAGCTGCTACCGATGTTGTAAGCCAGAGCCCCCTGATTAATGTCTTCTGCTTGCCACAGAGATTCCAGCTTACCCGCCACCAGTGTGTGTGCTTCACGTCCACGGGTTGGATAGCTCTGGCTTAACTGCAATGCCCTCTGGTGTTCTTCTCGCAAAGACAACAGTTGTTCCTGAAGATCAACCACTGCATTCTGGTCTGCATAAACGACACTGGATAGTTTGGGTAATAGTGGCAGAAAAAAACTCAGAGTGAGTATCAGCAGGTATTTCAAGACAGCACTCCTCTGGCTGGTAAGGCTTTGTCCAGTCGTAATACGAGATCAATCAATGCTTTGCGGTGGCTGGATCGGTCAACGTTATTCGATGATGATGGTTTGGCATATAGCTGTTGCTCACGGCTCAGGCACTGAATAGTTTCTTCAATCAGTGCCTGATCAACGCCCAAGGCTGCCAGTCGGGCAGTCAGTGTCTGCTCATTCAGCTTTGAAGGCAGCAGTCTTATACGACGATGAAAGTATGTCCCCAGAGGTGCGAGACTGTCATTTGTCTTAGCCAGTTCCGAGCGCAGTTGTGCAATGGCACTACTGTTGCGATAGATCACCCAGCGTTTGCGCAGGGCAGGAGACAAGCCGAACAGCACCATAGCAGGCGGACACACTAGCAGCGCAAACAAAATCCATGGCTTAAGAGCGCTTTGCTGACGACGGTTGTCCATCAGTTGTCGGGTCCAGTTATGCTCCCAGATACCATCCTTGTCAGCTTTGACCGGATTGCTCAGCGTCACATCGGCAGACAGTTCGCTGCTGCTGATATTAAACCGCTCAACCGGAATCACCGTCAGAGGAATAGTCTCAGTGACATAGTCCCGATAATGACCGGTGTCCGGATCGAAATAACTGATCACCACCGGTGGAATTTCAGACGTTTCTGCCAGCTTTGGAAACAGGCTTTGGCGCACCACTCTGACATCGTCCTCATACACTGCCGGAGAGGCGGAACCAGGAATGTCGAAGCTGTGGATAAACGCTCTTTCCTTTTGCAGATCAGGCAGTTGGGAAATTTCAGAATGTGGATGAACGACATCAAAACGCAGCTGCATGGGTTCACCCTGACGAACGGTTTCCGGCTCTGCAGTGAACTTGATATCAGGGCGTCCGACCATACCGGTAAAGTGTTCAGGCGCACCTGCAGGCAAATCCTTAACCGTAAATCGAAGTGGCTTTGAACGTGTCATCAACCGAACCGGAGGTTCGTCTTTAACTACACGCTCGGCTTCAAAAAAGTTGTTATCAAAGTGAGCCGGGAAACGGGAACCCCTGAACTGTTGGGAACCATGCTTCCAGATGCGCTGATCAACACTCGCCATTAACACACCGGGCTGGAGTTCAAAGGTACCGGCTTCCAGTGGCTGGATTTTGTAGTGAAAATGAATGCGGTACTGGTTATCCGGCATTCCGTGCCAGCGCGCAATCACACGACGGTTGCCGATGGGCAGGCCAATAGCGTTACCATCTCTGGAAGTGAAGGCATTCCATGGCTCAACGGGCCGTATAGCGGCATTTTCAAACTCTGGCAGCAGAATATTAACCGCTTTCAGGGCGTTGGGCTGAATGGCGGTAATCCATTCAAATTCGACGTCGATGGTCTGACCCAGATAAATACTGTCCGTGTTGTGGCTGACATGAATGCGCATCTCGTCCGTCATTGCAGGCATGGTAACAGTGATTGATTCAGAAGCATCGGTTTGCTGTTCGCCCAGACTGAATACCGGCAGTGTCAGCTCACCGGCTTTCAGTGGTGTTAAACGAATCGGGTAGCCTATTGCCGGTGCTTCATTCCTTTGCAGTCTGACAGGTGGGCGCTGTGAGACGATAAAATCACTGTTGTCTGCGATAGACAGTTCCATCTCATCAGCAGGTGGATTCAGCGCCAGCACAATAAAGTCGGCAGGCTGTCCCTGCCATACGGTATCTTCCGGTTTCTCAAGAACCAGTTGCCAGTCATCGGCACTGGCATACGCTGACGGAACGGTGATAAAAGCAATACATGCCAATAGTCCGAACAGTGTGTGTTTAAAGTTGCTCGTCATAGAACAGTAGCTCGTCATAAAACCTTACCAGTCCCGGTCAACGGTATTTTGCCGTTGCTGATCCAGTTGTTGTAATTCGCCCTCAAGTTGTCGGGCCTGATCCAGAATCTGTTTGGCACTGGCCGATGGTGTCGGCTCCAGCAAATCTCCAAACATAGCGTCCATATCATCAAACTCTGTACTGTTGCTGTCGTCGGCATCGGAGTCTGCGGAGTCGTCACCTTCCTGTTCAAGGCTCTCTTCCCCTTCTTCACTTTCAGAGTTGGCTTCGGAGTCCTTGTCTTCCTCTTCTTCACCCTGCTGCTGTTGCTGCTGCTGGATCGTGTCGGTGTCCTGATGCAGACGGTATTGTTCCAGAGCCAGCCATTCCAGGTTGCGTTGGCTGGGTTCATGCTCGGGATCGGTCATCAGGATATCGCGCAGGACATTTCTGGCTTCACTCAGGTAGACTTCCGGATCAATGTATTCATCCGACTCCATGGCTTCTTCCATAAAATCCACAGCCGTAAGGAAACTGCTGTTGGCCAGGTGAATCAGTGAGGTGGCCAGGTTGTAACTGGCTGCAACCGCTGTCGCCTGATCGTCTGCCTGATCGGCGACCTGTCGATACAGGTTGGCCGCATCGGCGTACAGCTGTTGTTCAATCATCTGGCTAGCCCGCTGTTCCAGTTCCTGCAGGTCAACAGGGCTTTGGGCATGAGCAGTATTGATGGCAAGTATCAGAAGACAGGGAATCACAGCCGAGGCTTTTTTAACATTGGCAGGCATCTGAACCAGTGACAGAAAAAGCATCAGCATCGCCAGCGCCATCAGGTAAGGGTAACCTTCGGTATACTCAAGCACTTCTCCCTGCTCACGACTGTCTGCAGGCCAGAGTACCCGCAGCTGGTCAAGAATGCTCGGCAGATCCAGCCAGGCTGTGCCGACCGGAAAGTAAATGCCCTGATCAGCCTGCTGAGCCAGTGACCGAAGACGGGCGTCGTCCAGACGACTCCAGTGCTCTCTGCCATCATCCATGGCCCAGCCTTTTCCGTCACGGGTGGGAACACGGGCACCAAACTGGCTATCACCCAGTCCGATGATGAGCAGGCGGGTACCGAGTTCGTTCAGCAGTTCAATGGCTTCAACAGGGTCTTCACCCAGATCTTCGCCATCGGTAATCAGGACAATGTCTACCGCTTCCGGATTGCCAGAGTTGCCACCATCCAGCATTTTTTCCAGAACAGTCATCAGGGCATCGCCAATCTGGGTGCCACCGGTGGCGACCGTTCCGGGGCTGATGGTGTCCAACAGTGTATTCAGAAAGATCCGGTCACGGGTGACCGGAGACTGAATGGCGGTTTCACCGGCAAACGCTGCCAGACCAATGCGATCACTGGACGATGTATTAACGACCTGTCGTATAGCGGTGCGAGCCACTTCCAGACGATTCGGGCGCGCATCATCTGCCAGCATGGAACGCGATACGTCCAGCAGGAAAATCATATCCCGTCCCTGATCCTGCAAACCTTTAGGTTGAGGATCCCATGCAGGACGGGACAGGGATAAAGCCAGTACAGCCAGAGTTATCAGTACGCTGACCGAACGACGATTGACGGCAGGCAACGACAGGTTTTTGCTGAACTGCTTCAGATCACTGTGACTTTTACGTTGCTGGTAAAGGGCAAGAAAAAGCCACGCGGGAATCAGTGCCAGCAACCATAGCCACTGGGGGGTTAACAGGGTTAATTGGATCATCCCAGCCTCCTTAGCCAGGTGGCACTTAACAGGGCAGACAGCATCAGGCTGAGTAATGCGAGCAGAACAAAGGGCTGAAATGCCGGTACCTGATCGGTAAAGACGACGGTTTGCAGCTTGGAGGTTTCCAGTTCATTAATGGCCTGATATCCGGCCACCAGAGAGTCATAGTCGTAGGCTCTGTTATAAACACCCCCTGTCGATTCAGCCATAGCCTGAAGAACCCAGTCTACCCGCACCGCTTCATTGCGACTGTCGAGCATGTCGGTGGGCTCGTTACCAATGAAAATCGTGTAGACCCTGATACCCCATTCTTTTGCCAGAGCGGCCGCCATCATGGGGGAGTAAGTGCCTGAATTGTTTTCGCCATCGGTGATCATGATGATCACTTTGCTCTTTACCTTCTCGTCCAGACCGTACTCGTTTTCGTACTCACTCAGCTGTGCCGCGGCCAGAGCTGTGGCATCGCCAATGGCAGTACCATCTTCTTCCATTCGGGTGGGCGGTTGAACATGACGAGCCATGCTGACCAAAGCATCGTGAGAATCGGTCAACGGGCTGATCACCCTGGGGTAGCGGGCAAAGGTAATCAGTGAAATCAGGTCTGCCGGACGTCCTTCCAGCTGGTCATCGTCACCCGCAATAAAGGCTTCCAGCACTTCTTTGGCGACCGTCATCCGGTTGCTGCGTTTGCCGTCCAGATCCATGCGAATGTTCATGGAGGAAGAAACGTCCAGCACGACGGCAATAGCAATACCTTCCTGCTGCTCGGTGGATTCGGACACTTCGCGATAGGGCTGGGCAAACGCCACAATAATAAAGGCAAGCGCCAGCAGTTGCAGGGCAGTGGTCAGCCACAACCATTTCTGACGATAGCTGGCAGGCAGGCTATCAACCAGAGGCAGGTGCGAGTAGCTGATGCCCTGTCGGCGATTACGACGCCACAAATAAAAAGACAGTAGTGGTATGATCGCCAGCAACCACAGAAGTATCGGGTATTTAACACTCATCCCCATCATTTCTCCTGACCACATTTCTTCTGACCCCACTTCTTCTGACAGAGGTCACAGAATTCAATAAAGTCATCCAGCCTTGTGGTTCTTCCGAAGCGCAGGAATTGATAACGATGCAACAGGGGTTCGCTGGTGGTCAGCTTTCCAACAGGGTCAGCGCCTGTTGTTACCATCAGCCAGTGCCTCAGGGCTTCCCAGTCAGCCATGCCTGCTTCATCCGCCTGAGTGGCAATGTCACTGGCCGAAAGCGCTTTGTGCTGTTGAACGGGCAAAGCCTTTCGGCGTCGCTGGTGGAACAAGACAGAGGTGAGCACTGCGACCATGGCCAGCATGACCAGAAATAACGAAAAATAAGAGGTTTCTGTTTGTCGTTGTGGCAATCCGACGGTGTCCTGTACATCCACAGGGCTATCGTCGAAGGATGACAGGATGTGCAATGGCAGCGCGGCAGTATCCAGTTCCCAGTGTTGGGAATCATCAAACACGTCAGCGGTAAAAACAGGTGTCTGATACTGACCGGGAATCAGAAACGCAGTATCCATATACACAATGTATTGCCACTGCCCATTCACCCAGTAGCGAGCCGAGGTATGGCTCGACAGAAACTCCATTTCACCCCAGCTTTGCTGCTGAGGGTTGAAGATCACTTCAATGCCTTCGTCGTGACGAATGGTCAGTGCCAACTCGATTTGCTGACCGGCAGTGGTCGTTGATACAGAAGGTTCAAGGTGCAGGCTTGCTTTGGGCTCTCCGGCATAGACCGTAAAAGCGTTTAGCCACAGGGTAAAAGCAAACAGTAAAGAAAAAACAGACGAGGATTTTAATACGCTACCCACCGGTTTCTCCTTCGATTCGATCTCTACGACTGTGGAAGTACGACAGTAGTGTTTCTACCGGATCGGCATCCACCTTATGAACCAGCAAATCCAGCCCCCACTGGGAAAACGCCTGCTGACGATCTTTTAACCGTTTTTCCATACGACGGTTAAACAGCTTCTGTACCGGCTTATTGGCAAGATCAAGCCAGCGTGTTTGTCCGGTTTCGGCATCACGCAGGTGTGTCAGTCCGCCACCGTTCAGCGCTGCTTCTCGCGGATCGTCGATGGCAATGGCAATCACCTCATGGTGGCGGCCAAGCATGGCGAGGTTTTCCATGAAACCTTCCATAAAAAAGTCGGACAACACGACAATGATGGAACGTTTCAGTTTCAGCTGATTCAGATGATCCAGCGATTCCACGACGCAGGTTGTTGAAACGGCTTCAGGGTCTTCCAGTACTGACGACAGGCAACGCATCAGCTGGTTGCGCCCTCTGGCGGGTGGCAGAAAGTCATCCATACCATTGCTGAACTTGAGCAACCCTATGCGATCGTTGCTGCCCAGTGCCGCAGTGCCCAGTAAACCACAAAGCTGTGCTGCTGCAGTTTGACGACCTTTGTCTTCGCTGGACCAGGCAAACGATGGTGAATTATCAACGACAAAGATCAGGTTGATTTCCCGTTCTTCGTGAAACCGCTTGATATGCACTTCGCCGCTACGTGCCGTAACATTCCAGTCGATAGTGCGTACATCGTCGCCAGGGCTGTAGGCCCTGACTTCATCGAACTCCAGACCCTGACCTTTAAAAATCGAGCGATACTGTCCTGTCAGCAGGTGGTCAACCCGATGCCTGCAGAACAGCTGCAACTGGTGCAGTCGCTGGGTTAAATGGTCATGCATATCAGTTTGGAATGGCCACGCGCTCGAGAATCTGCTCGATCAGGGTTTCAGAGGTAATACCACGGGCTTCAGCCTTATAACTCAGGGCAATTCGATGGCGCAGGATATCGGGCGCCAGTCCGCGGATATCTTCAGGCAGTACATGGTCGCGCCCCTGAACAACCGCCATTGCCCTTGCTGCCAGTGCCAGATTGATAGTGGCTCGTGGTGACGCGCCAAATCGCATCAGGTCATCAATTTCAAGGCCGTAATCTTTGGGTGAGCGGGTCGCTGTGATCAGGTGCACAATGTATTTTTCAAGGCACGGGTCCATATGAATGTTTTCAATTTGTGCTGTTAACGCTTCCAGATCGTCTTTGGTTAATACACTGTTCACATCCACTTTGGTTTTAGGTCGTGACATACGACGCATTACTTCCAGCTCTTCATCAAACGCTGGGTAATCAACCTTGAGTTTGAACATAAAGCGGTCAACCTGTGCTTCCGGAAGCGGGTAGGTGCCTTCCTGTTCAACCGGGTTTTGTGTAGCGAGTACCAGAAACGGGTGGGGCAGAGCGCTGATCTCTTTACCGAGCGTTACCTGCTTTTCCTGCATCGCTTCCAACAGGGCGGACTGAACTTTGGCAGGTGAACGGTTGATTTCATCAGCCAGCACAATATTGGCAAAGATCGGGCCTTTTTCAGCGGTAAACTCACCGGTAGACGGGTTGTAAATCAGGGTGCCGGTCACGTCACCCGGCAGTAGATCGGGCGTGAACTGTATACGACTGAAGTCCAGACCGAGAGCCCGGGATAATGTATTAACGGTCAGGGTTTTTGCCAGTCCCGGGATACCTTCAATCAGTACGTGGCTTTTGCACAAAAGGGCAAGAATAAGACGGTCAATCAGATCTTCCTGACCGACAATAACCTTGGCAACTTCCTGACGAAGAATGGCGATCTTTTTTAAAGCCTCTACAGGCTGGCTTACGGCAACTGACATACGTTTATTATCTGAATCTGAGATACGTTAATTGAAACAGCGAAATTAAATACCGCTTTTGTTGAATGGTTTTGTTACATAAAATTTAATTATGAAACATAACAATCAACAGAGATGAATGAATTGTCTCAAAGAATGACAGGTAGAAAAAGGAAATTGATATTGATTTGAATCAAGCTAACAATCATTAGCGTTAAAAACCAATAGTGAGATTAATTGAATTGATACCGGTTATTAGTTCAGCTTATTTTCATTTAATTAAACGGTCTTATTAAAGGCGATATTTAAATGAATTAAATAATCTGTTGTATTCATCTAAACAGGTTTAATTCAGCTAGTTATTTTTGTAATTAGCTGAATTAAACGGAATCGCTCTTTATATTCTGGATAGAATGCTGCCTTTCAAGCGTGCGGCCAGAGAACCAAGCGTTGCTTTCTTAGGCGGTTTGATAGAAACAGGATGATCATTTGGGCAATCCCCGCAATCAGGCTGAGCCCTGTCTGTCGGTTCTGTTATACCGTGCTCGATCATATCAACGACGTCGGCTGCGACTTCACCTGTGAGGCGAATGCACTGTTTGATGTGCTCTCTGGAACCAAACTCCACATGTTTGATGAGCTTGCGGCAACAGGTAGAACCGTTACGTTTCTGAAACCGGTCGTGCAATTCGGACGACAGAGGAAACATATCATCCGACATTTTCTGTCCTTTCTTCTCCCGTCCATGCTCAAGACCCAAAGCCATAACACCACCTGCTACCGCACCGCATAAACATCCTGACATGCCAATGCCGACCGGAAACCCCGATGCCATTTTGACCATGCGTGGGTCGGCTGGTTGCCCGAGGTGGTCATTCACCGTAGTGAAAACAGCTTCAGAACAGAGAAACTGTCCCTTTTTGTACAGTGTTTCTGCTTTGCTGCGAGCAGACTCGCTCACTTCATCGTACACGCGCAGGCGTTCAAGACGACGATCTTCAATGGCCTGCTCACGTTTAGAGAGTGATGAGGCGGGCTTTGATTTTTTTGGTAATGGCATATCTTTTTTTCTCCACGAGCGACTGGCTCGCGCTACGTTCAATAGGTAGCAAATCCGGAGATTCCTATCTTATGGACGACGCTCGTAGTATTCAAATGAGGATCAGGCTTTTGCTGGATAATACTTATCAGTCTGCGCCTCATCCTTATACCTCCTGATTCTATTTCCCTCAGAATGAAGACTTCACTGATACGCTGTCTATTGAACGCAGCTGAACTGAGGTTTTCATGCAACACCAACATTCTCTGGATGCACGGGGGCTGCTTTGCCCACAACCACTGATACAAACCCGCCGTCTGTTAAAGACATTGCAGGCAGGTGAGCGTTTTCAGGTTATTGTGGACAATGACATTGCTCATCTGAACCTGATGTCGTTCTTTGCGGACCAGGGGATGAATCCGGAATGTGTTGCCGAAGGTGGAGAGTGGCAGATCAGTGCTACTTGTCAGAAGTCAGGTAGTCAGGCTGGTATGACTGCGAGTGATGTTCAGGCTGAAGTGCCCTCAACAGAATCCGGTTTGAAAACACCTGTTTCAAACACTGAATATGTCGTGGTATTGAACAGTGATTGTATGGGACAGGGCGATGATGAGCTTGGCAGCCTGCTCATCAAAGGCTATCTGAATACCCTGAAAGAAATTGATAACAGGCCATCCAGTATTATTCTGTACAACGGCGGTGCCCGTCTTGCCGCCAAAGGTTCGGGTGCCGACTCTGCCCTGCAGGCACTGGAAGCTCAGTCAGTGGATATTATTGTTTGCGGTGCCTGTGTGGATTTCTTTGAGCTGCAGGGACAACTGGCGGCCGGACGTATTTCCAATATGTATGACATTGCTGAAAAGGTCGCAGCCGCCGGGCATGTGGTGTATCCGTAATGTCAGATGAACGGTTAACGTATTTTGATAACGGTGCCACCAGTTTCCCAAAACCACCGGAAGTGGTTCAGGCCATGACGCGCTACCTGTCTGAGGTGGGAGGCAACTATGGTCGCTCTTCTCATACAAAAGCTTTCGAGTCCAGTTCGGTGGTTGAAGAGTGCCGTGAAAAACTGGCGGAACTGATGGGCATTGAGCAGGTGGAGAACCTGTGTTTTTCCAGTAATGCGACGCATGCCGCCAATACGATTTTACAGGGATTCTGCTTTCCTGAAGAAGCAGAGGTTCTGGTATCACCGATGGAGCATAATGCCATTGCACGGCCTCTGGCACAGTTGGAAGCGCAGGGGCGTATTAAGGTAAAAACCTTGTCTGCCAGTGAAGATGGCAGGGTGATTCCGGAGCTGATCACTCAATCACTCACTGAGCATACGGCAATGGTGATCATAAACCATCAAAGTAATGTGAATGGTGTTATTCAGCCTGTTGCAGCCATCAAAAAGGTATTGGGTAAAGTGCCTTTACTGATGGATGCGTCACAGTCTTTGGGTAAACAGCCGGTGCGGGTTGATGACTGGGCGATTGATTATCTTATCTTTACCGGTCACAAAGGCTTGCTGGGTCCTACCGGTACAGGCGGGCTTTTTATTCGTGACCCTCAAACCATTCAGCCTTTGCTGCTGGGAGGCACTGGCAGCAACAGTGAGCATCTGGCTATGCCGTCGGTCATGCCGGATCGCTTTGAAGCCGGTACGCCTAATATTGCCGGAATTTATGGTTTGCTGGCGGCACTGGAACACCCACCAGAACCCGGACACAGTCGGGACGATTTTCTAAGGTTACTGGATGAGATTGAAGCAACAGATGGCTACGTTGTGCAGCGAGCCGTTGAACAAGACGCACAGGGTGAAGTGATTTCTCTGACGCATCGAACGCTGGATTCGGGTACGCTGTCATGGCTGCTGGAAAAACAGTTTGGTATCAGTTCCCGTTCCGGTTTGCATTGTGCCCCTTTGGCTCATCAGCATCTGGGGTCCTATCCTGAAGGCACCTGCCGTTTGTCGCCTTCTGTTTATCATTCACCTGACGATTTCGCGTATCTGCTGAAGGCATTGAGAAGTATTGCTCTGGAGGCTGCAGCATGAAGCGTGCATTTATTCTATTAAACAATATGCGTTCAGCGATTAAGGCTGAAGCCTGGTGTCGTGAGCAGAGCATTGCCTGTGAAGTGATTCCGGTTCCACGACAACTGTCTTCGGAATGCGGTATGTGTCTTGAGATTGATAGTGAGCGAGCGGATCACGTTCAGAAACAGCTGCTAGCGGCTGGTTTTTCACTCACGCTTGCCTACTTATAAGGTGTATCACTTATGTCTGAACCTTCTATCGACCTGTTAACCACTGTTGAGTACGGCGGTTGCTCTGCCAAACTGTCGCCTACGGAACTGGCTGGCATATTGGATAAACTGAATTTCCCCGGTCATCCTGATCTGCTGGTGGACGTTTCAACTCACGATGACGCCGGTGTTTACCGGATTAATGATGAAACCGCGCTGATTTTCACCACAGACTTCTTTCCCCCGGTGTGCAGCGACCCGAAGGAGTTTGGCGAAATTGCGGCGGCGAATGCCCTGAGTGATGTGTTTGCCATGGGGGGGAATGCCCTGATGGTATTAAATCTGATGATGTATTCCACCAAAGACTTGCCGGTGGAAGGCTTTGCGCAGATTCTTCAGGGTGGTCAGAATAAGGTCAGCGAAGCAGGGGCTCTGGTGGTGGGTGGACACACCATTGAAGACCATCCGCCCAAGTTTGGTCTGGCGGTCATCGGTACGGTTCATCCTGATAAAGTGGTTAGCAACAGTGCGGCACGTCCCGGTGATCAATTGATTCTTACCAAACCCTTGGGTACTGGTGCTTTAATCGCTGGCAAGCGTGAACAGCTGGCCAGTCACGAAGCGTATCAGCAGGCATTGAATCAGATGAAGCTGTTGAACAAGGCGGCTGCCGATATCATGGTAAAACACGGCACCCGCTGTGCAACGGATGTCACCGGTTTTGGTTTACTCGGTCATGGTCGTGAAATTGCCAATGGCAGTGAGGTGACTCTGAGCATCGACTCGGACAAGCTGCCACTGCTGGATGAAGCTTACGAATTGTTTGATGATGGCTGTATTCCGGGTGCCACTTTCCGCAACCTTCACTATGTAGGTCATGATGTTCAGTTCAAAACCGGTATGGATTACAACCTGAAAATGCTGACCTGCGATGCCCAGACATCGGGTGGTTTACTGATCTGTGCTCCGGCTGAAACGGCTGAAGCGATGCTGGAAGAATTAAAGGCGACAGGCTTGCATGATCAGGCAGCGGTGATTGGTGAAGTGTTGCCACGGAAAGAAACAGCGCTGGTGGTTCAGTAGGTTATCTTTAGGTTATAAGAGTCACCGTGTTGGGAGTCGCTTCGCTCGTCCCAACTGACAAACAGAGTCAACTATTACGGTGAGTGTGGTACATCGGCTGGTCTGTCTTATCGGATTCAGACCAGAAGTTGATATTAAACTGGGCATCATCACTGAGTTCAATGCTGTGCCAGTACTGGGGCGGACTGGTGGCAAACTGTCCGGCATTGATCACAACCGTTACTTCCGGCTCTCTGGTTTCACTGTCCGGGTAGCCAAAATAAGTCACTGTTCCTTCCATAACACAGAGCTGACCAAACACGCCTTCTGCCGTATTGTGATGATTCAGCAGAGCGGCGGGCACATTATCCTTGGTAAAAAAAGGCGTAGAGCGCTGGATTTTCCAATGCTTTGGAATGCGTTGATGGCTCATGGCTATCTCCTCATGCTGGTTTGCGGAAGGTAAGAATGTAATGGGTGAAAGTCTCATACTGACCATTTTTTCTGGGCTTGCCGTCCGTGGTTTATACAGCAGCTACAAATTTTCTCTGGACTTACATAGGAACGGCCAAACACCGCTATGATCGTTACTGTAAAAGATACCGCAACAGTGAAAGGCCGCCCCGATGCAAGTATGTCAGCCACTAGCTGAAGCCGCCAATTTTTCTTGTCATGCTATCCAACAGCTTGAGCAAAAACTGGCCGTTCTTCGTCAGGAACACAGCCCAATCAAGCACTTTGAAGACTATGAAGGTGAGATCCATAAACTCTTTATCGAAGCAGAGCAAAGCGTTCTGGCAGAAGACCTGACCGGGCTTGATATTGACGTTCCTGCGATTGAGGTAAGCGGTGTCTGTTACCATCGGGTGTTGCGATCTTCAGAAACTTATCAATCCGCTGTCGGCCCTGTCCGGGTTTTGCGTACGCTCTATCGTAACGGTAAGGATCACTCTATCATCCCTTTGGAGCTACAGGCAGGTATTGTAGAGGGGTATTGGACACCAAAAGCAGCTAAACAAGCTGTCTGGATGGTTGCGCAAATGCCTCCCGGAGAGGCTAAAAGCCTACTTGATCTGATAGGGAACATGACGCCCTCGGAAAGCTCTCTGGCCAGACTACCCAAAAAGTTCAATGCGCAGTGGGAACCCAATAGGGAAGCCTTTGAAGACTTTCTCTGGGAAAGCGTCAAGGTTCCTGAAGAAGCTGTGACTGCCGCCGCTTCTCTTGATGGCGTCATGTTGCCGATGAAAGATGGTAAACGTCAGGAAAAGCGGGAACAGAATAGAGTCGATGGCAAGCGAACCCGTGGCCCTGCTGGCTGTCAGGAGGCCAGTTGTGGAACATTGTCGTTTTACGATGCACAGGGTGAACGCCTCTCAACGGTCAGGATGAGTCGAATGCCTGAAAGCAAGAAAGTGACTTTGAAACAATCACTCTCCGCACTCCTGAGCGAAGCTCTTCGACAGAGGCCAGATCTGACGCTTGTTAAAGTCGCTGATGGGGCAAAAGACAACTGGACCTACCTTGCCAATGAACTCCCTGAAGGTCACGAGGTTGTAGACTTCTATCATGCCGCAGAGCACCTGAAGAAAGCGTTTGACCTGTCCTATGGTGAAAACAGCAACAAATCCAGAGAAAAGTTCATCACCTATCGCCACATCCTCAAAGAGGAGCCCGAAGGTGTTGAAAAAGTCATCAAAGCTCTGGCTTACCAGCATAAACGACACCCTCGTCGATCGAAGTTGAAAACAGAGCTGGAGTACTTCAGAAGTAATCGAACCCGCATGAACTATGCTGAACACTTGTCGCACAACTTGCCAATAGGCTCAGGGGTTATTGAGGCTACTTGTAAAACCTTGGTAACGCAGCGAATGAAGTGTTCTGGAATGAGGTGGCGGCATCCCGGAGGCCAAGGTATTTTGACAGCAAGGTCATTAATTCAGAGTGGCATGTTCGACAATGGCTGGAAGTTACTGGCGGTGACCTACTGCGCCAAGGTCACGAAAGTGGGTATGGACAATGTCATCCCATTCCCCATGCAGAAAGGTGACTTGGAATTATAGTACCAGTCAATATGAGACTTTCACCCAATGTAATGATCAGGGCAGCCTTCGCTGTCCATTGCCTGTATCTCAAAGCCTGCCTGTTTCACTTCTTTTGTTGCGGTTTCCGGGCTTACCCTGGCATGGGCGCCACGAAAATCAACGAATACAATGGTCGTATCTACTGTCGTCTGTTCATACAGTGTAGATAGAAACGTATCCCGCTCTTTTATGAAACGGTAAACATTGGCAAGAAAGACGATATCAACCTGTTGAGGCAAACAGGGGTTGGTAGCGCTGCTCTGACGTATTTCAATATTGCTGAAACTGCTGTTGTTAAACCGCTTTTCCATATAAGCCACCATGCCCGGCTCATTGTCGATGGCATAGACTTTGTTCACGCGTTCTGCAAACAGGCGGGTGAAATAACCGGTTCCGGCGCCTACATCGGCAATGATCATCGGCTCCTGTAAGCCCAGAGTCTTCAGAATGTGGGAGGTGTTTTGCCACTCTTCCCTGTTGTCTGAATCAAAGATCTCGGAGAGTCGTTCCGGTTCGGCAAAGCTGATGGGTTTTGGCTGGGTCATTGTTGTTTCTGCTCCGAACAGTTTAATCAGGCTGCTTTGGCCTTCTCGGTTAATTTGAAAACGCTTTTGCCCAGACCGCACTCAGGGCAAAGAAAGTCTTCAGGAAGGTCGGCCCAACGTGTTCCGGGTTCTATATTTTGTCCGGGCTCTCCGGAAGTGGGGTCATAAGTCCACTGACAAACCGAGCACACCATGGATTCCCCAAACGATTGCGGAGCTGTTGGAGTGCTTTTGGACTGCGTTCTTGCTGGCAGGTTCCGTGTTGCCCAGAGCTGTGCAACCTGATTGCCATACCGGCGACATTCCGACAGTGCTTGCCCGTCGGGTTTTCATTGGCTTTTTAAGCTTTCTGTGGCAGTAAAACCGGCATCTTTCAGGCGGCTATGAATACGATCAACCGCACCACCATTCCAGCCATAACTGCCGAATGCGCCGGCTTGCTTGTTTTTAAATCGTAAGCCGGTGATTTCTTCCAGCAACCCTGCAATTTTGGGCATCATGACATTATTCATGGTCGAAGAGCCCACTAGCCCGGATATTTCATAAACAAGCAGCAACTACCATCCCATCCTCTTAATTTTGGACTTTTCCGCAAGCCTGTTGCTCTGTTAACCATGTGAAAGACATTGCAGCCCATACTTGCTTACAGATTAGACGCTAATCAACGAATCCTGCTATTTCAGGATAACGGAAAGCCCCAAGGCTCTTTCATCTGGTTGCTATGTACCTTGATTGAGTCTTATGAAAGTTGCTACCCCGGTCGAAGTATCGGCATCTGGTAAAAGACTTCTGTCACATGCTGCAAAAGCCTCTTGAATGGGCAGCTACGCGGCAGATGAAGTTTAATTCGGTCTTTATATTCAACCACTTTGACTGCAACTTTACAGAGCTTCATGATCACCGTTGATGGCTGCGCTTTTTCCAGCTCCGTACCTTTCAAAGTCTTGGTTCTTAACTCATAGTGCAAAACATAAGCGGCACAGGCATAAAACATTCTCAAATGGTTAGCCAAAAAGCCCTGATCGGACAATCTGTCGCCGGACAGATCACTTTTCAGATGTTTGATGAAGTTCTCATCCTGTCCTCTTGGACAGTAAAGCTCTTCATAAATTACCTCTGGAGAAGCTTCCTTCATCGACGTCACAATGAAACGAGGGTTGTCGCCTTTTTGGTTGACCTCCGCCTTGTAAATTATCCGGGTATCGAGACCTTTCCAGCTCTTGGCCTGGTATTCTGCTTCCCAGTAAAGTCTGAGCCGATCAGGTTCTGGCATGTTGTTCAGTCTTGCCAGCTCAGTCTTGACCTTCAGAGCTTGACGCGCTTCATCCAACAACTCTTTGGCTTTTGGCCGCAAAGCCGTTTTGTGGCCTGCACCTTTGCCCAGGACATAATCCGAATGAGGGGCATTCTGAACCACCCACATTAACTCTGGTTGAGCGAAGTGGCTGTCTCCACGAACCAGTAGATGGGTTTTCGGCCACTTTTTCCGAAGCAGCCGAATGACCCGTTCGAGAATGGCTGCATTTTCCTTGCCCGTTGGGGTTTTCCCCGACGAAGAATCGCCGTAATCAGCTTGCCGCTGAGTCCCTCAAAAATCATCAGGGGCAAGTAGCAGTAGTCCTGATATTTGGCATTAAACAGGTTCATCTGCTGGCCACCATGAGTAATGGCCGGTGTATGATCAAGATCGATAACGATCACCGGAGGTGGCAGCTTGTAACTGCTGATAAAGTGATGCACAAATGCTTCAGCCATCCTGTAAATGTCGGAGCGGGTCATAGATTGTCCCAGCCGGGTAAAAGTGGGCGCTGATGCGAGATGGTTATCGCTGTCCAACGGATTGCGACCAGTGGCAGTTTGAACATAGGGTCTTTACGCCAAACGGTTACTGTCGTTGGCATCTTCATAGCCGCAGGCCTTTTGCAGAACCCGCTGAACCAGAAGTTCTTTCAGGGAGTGGTCGATATAGGATTGATGGCGTCTGTCATTGATGGCATCAGTCATTTTGCAGATAAGACCGCTCTGCAGAATGGTTTCCCGTAGCAGCAGAGTGCCAAAGTCAGAAGATAACTCCCCACCATTGAAGTCTGCCCGGATGGTTTTTCCATTTGAGGGATGAAAACGAAGCTGTTCTTGTGTAGATTTGGGCATGGCAAGTTCCGGTTTGCTTCTTCCGAAGCTTTCTTTTGGGTGAAAGTCTCATACTGACCATTTTTTCTGGGCTTGCCGTCCGTGGTTTATACAGCAGCTACAAATTTTCTCTGGACTTACATAGGAACGGCCAAACACCGCTATGATCGTTACTGTAAAAGATACCGCAACAGTGAAAGGCCGCCCCGATGCAAGTATGTCAGCCACTAGCTGAAGCCGCCAATTTTTCTTGTCATGCTATCCAACAGCTTGAGCAAAAACTGGCCGTTCTTCGTCAGGAACACAGCCCAATCAAGCACTTTGAAGACTATGAAGGTGAGATCCATAAACTCTTTATCGAAGCAGAGCAAAGCGTTCTGGCAGAAGACCTGACCGGGCTTGATATTGACGTTCCTGCGATTGAGGTAAGCGGTGTCTGTTACCATCGGGTGTTGCGATCTTCAGAAACTTATCAATCCGCTGTCGGCCCTGTCCGGGTTTTGCGTACGCTCTATCGTAACGGTAAGGATCACTCTATCATCCCTTTGGAGCTACAGGCAGGTATTGTAGAGGGGTATTGGACACCAAAAGCAGCTAAACAAGCTGTCTGGATGGTTGCGCAAATGCCTCCCGGAGAGGCTAAAAGCCTACTTGATCTGATAGGGAACATGACGCCCTCGGAAAGCTCTCTGGCCAGACTACCCAAAAAGTTCAATGCGCAGTGGGAACCCAATAGGGAAGCCTTTGAAGACTTTCTCTGGGAAAGCGTCAAGGTTCCTGAAGAAGCTGTGACTGCGGCCGCTTCTCTTGATGGCGTCATGTTGCCGATGAAAGATGGTAAACGTCAGGAAAAGCGGGAACAGAATAGAGTCGATGGCAAGCGAACCCGTGGCCCTGCTGGCTGTCAGGAGGCCAGTTGTGGAACATTGTCGTTTTACGATGCACAGGGTGAACGCCTCTCAACGGTCAGGATGAGTCGAATGCCTGAAAGCAAGAAAGTGACTTTGAAACAATCACTCTCCGCACTCCTGAGCGAAGCTCTTCGACAGAGGCCAGATCTGACGCTTGTTAAAGTCGCTGATGGGGCAAAAGACAACTGGACCTACCTTGCCAATGAACTCCCTGAAGGTCACGAGGTTGTAGACTTCTATCATGCCGCAGAGCACCTGAAGAAAGCGTTTGACCTGTCCTATGGTGAAAACAGCAACAAATCCAGAGAAAAGTTCATCACCTATCGCCACATCCTCAAAGAGGAGCCCGAAGGTGTTGAAAAAGTCATCAAAGCTCTGGCTTACCAGCATAAACGACACCCTCGTCGATCGAAGTTGAAAACAGAGCTGGAGTACTTCAGAAGTAATCGAACCCGCATGAACTATGCTGAACACTTGTCGCACAACTTGCCAATAGGCTCAGGGGTTATTGAGGCTACTTGTAAAAACCTTGGTAACGCAGCGAATGAAGTGTTCTGGAATGAGGTGGCGGCATCCCGGAGGCCAAGGTATTTTGACAGCAAGGTCATTAATTCAGAGTGGCATGTTCGACAATGGCTGGAAGTTACTGGCGGTGACCTACTGCGCCAAGGTCACGGAAGTGGGTATGGACAATGTCATCCCATTCCCCATGCAGAAAGGTGACTTGGAATTATAGTACCAGTCAATATGAGACTTTCACCCTTTCTTTTGGTCGACCCAATTATATCAAGTGATTGGGCGGAACTTGCCTCCTTTTATGAAATATTCGGGCTAGTCTTGTGTCTACTTGAAAAGCTACATTTTTCATAGATTGTATCCTTATAGCCTACTTATGATTTTTTCATAGACTGCAAGCTCTGGAAAGCAGAGGTGTTGGTTTTGTTTGATAAATTTCTCATTCGGTTATATTACGATCATAATTTACCGTTTGATAACTGAGGGGCTGACTAATTCCGTATAACGGCTGTTTCAGCCGCGCCGCCGATGGCGGTGTCGGGTGGAGGGGCGAAGCCCCGGATCGAAATGGAACTATCTGTTATGTGCGGACTTGATTTTTCCAGAATGAATATAATGATGAAATATCAGACGAACATAGAAATGGCATTGCTTCCCTTATTTGTTCATCACTCCAATCCCACCATTTCATCTCTAGTAGCATTTCGATTTCAGTAGTTTCAAATCTAAACTTAATATGCTTTGCAGGGTTAGCCCCAACGACTGAATATGGCTCAACATTTTTTGTGACTACAGAGCGACTAGCGATGATTGCTCCGTGACCAACTGTTACGCCACTCATAATCATTGCTTCAGAGCCAATCCATACATCGCTTCCGATTACCGTATCGCCTGCTTTTTTAAAACCATCAACAGCACCTGAAAAAATTGGATTATCTTGATAAAAGAATGGAAATGTACTTGCCCAATCACTTCTATGGCCTTGATTTCCTGCCATCATAAATATGGCTCCAGACCCAATAGAGCAATAATCACCGATAATTAATTTATCTACATCATCTCTATCATCTAATAAATACCGGGCACATTCATCAAAAGAATGACCATGATAATAACCGGAGTAGTAACTGTGTTTTCCAACAATAATATTGGAATTTGTAACCTGTTCCCTTAACTGCTTTCCGATGAAAGGGCTTTCAAAATAATTTTTCATACTAAAACTTCTTAATTTGGTATGAGCACATAACGCCTAGCTCAGGGGCGCCGCCGACGGCGGCGTCGGGTGGAGGTGCAAAGCCCCGGAGCGAACTGAAACCATTTGTTATGCGGATTTTGCAGAGGAGCTAAAATCAAGCCGATCTATTGACCAATAATCTAAAAGGCATCCGATGAAGCTTTTTAGTTCAGAGCTACTATCACTGTAGGAGTTAAACACTCTAGACATTGCTGATACTTCTAAATCTTTTGCAACAGAAAAAAGTGTTCTACTTACATCACTTTTAGAAAAATATTCACCAAGAATCTTTGTTGGTAGAGACGCAAACTCATGATTAACTTTTGATTTTATTTGCGCTGATATAGATGATCCGTCAGTTGCAAACTGATCAACTAAACCAAGAGATAAAGAAAGTGCTTTATTCATTCCCTCTTTACCTCTTTACCTCTTGACCCATAAGTAAAACCTTCAGATAAACGTTCAATTCTTTCTTGTTGATCTAAGAATGAAAGTTCCTTCAATATAAAATCAATTCCAATAGCGACTAATGAAAGAGAAAAGTAGAAACACCTTAGAGCAGTTTCCATTCGGCTTGGTTTTGTTAATACTTGTTCTGCAAAAAATTTAGAAATGTTAAGCCATTGATTGCAAGTATCAAATGACAAACCATTAGATAATAGAGATTTACAGGCTAGAATTTTCCCCTTCCAATCACCATCTAATTTACCAAGATCATAGCTTTGGACTAGCTCGATAAACTCTTCATCAGACAAACGCCTTTCAAAGTGTGATTCACTCTTTGAAAGTTTAGAAAGGAATAAACCATCAAGGACTAATACATCGAGTTTATTGCCAAAATCTTTAACCTCAGGCTTCCGTTCGGTTGTAGCAACAATGGCATTATCAGCATTTATTGCTTCCGACAAGCCTTTTGTCCAGAATATTCTTTCAATTGCTTGTGGTGTTTTTTTATTTTTAACATCAACAATCGAAATATTCCTTGCTACAGAAGATGTCCTGCTGTAAAGCCACAAATCAATGTCAGTGACATCAAACCCCTCATACTGAAAAGGGACTCCTCTCATGACATAGTAGCCAGCCTGAAGGAAGTAGCTTCTCAGAAGCTCTTCCATTTCATGCCCTTTGCTTAACTTTTTTGTCATCAAAATACCCCACCTGTTCTGAGTGAGTTAATCATATCGTTTGTTTCATTTGGGCTACGCTGGATCTGCTGCCTCCGAGCATTTTCCCTATTAACTTCTGGTCCCTGATACTTAGTAATTGTTGCTCCAGGCAACGAGGGCAAAGATTGCTCACTGACATCACCTTGGCGAATTGCTTGTAGTGCTAGCTCACAGATCTCTTTCTTGAGCAATTTCATCATAGGACCACTTCGACCATTCTTTGACCCCATTCTTACTGATACTACACCTTTAAGCTCAAGAATTTTATAATCTTGACCAATCGCTCTTACGGGACCAACTTCCCTTCCGTCAATAAGTGCGCCTAGCAGCCGGTCAATCATGCTGATTTGACCTCTTTCATAGGCACTTTTTGTCATTCCGTATGTTAAAGATGCAACAAATGCTTTAGCGAGATCAAATGCATCTTCAACCATTGAGGAGGAGCTGAATTTTGAAAACGCAGAAGGGAGAGTCAGATAGCCAACTTCTTCTGTGGAGTTGCTGACTACATTGATATCAAAAAAGCCGATAGAGCTAACCTTTCTAAATAAAGATTCTCCTAGAATTTTTTTTTGCAATATCAACTGGAACACATGCTTCTCTTCGCAAGCGTTCTGTTAGTGTTACCTCCGCCAATAAATGACCCCAAATCACCGGTTTGAAATGACCTCTCGATTTACCACTTCATGGCCGAATCCCATAGTGTTATCAGCACTCAGGAAAAGGAGCCATGATCAACCGAGAGGACTACCTTATGATAAAGCAAGCCAGAGACAAAGGCTGCTATCTTGAGGACATTGCCTGCCAGAGAGGTTGCTCTGTCAGTACCGTCAAGAGAGCCCTGCAAAGGCAAGGGCCACCACCCAGACGCAAATCCGGTGTTCGCCAGAGTAAGCTTGATGATTTCAAATCCGTCATTGACGCGTTACTGGCTGAGAATGTCTGGAATGCCGAGGTCATATTTGCCGAAATCAAAGGGCAGGGATATGCCGGTGGCATCACCATTTTACGGGACTATATCCACCCTAAACGCACCCTGCGTGAAAGCAAGGCGACCACCCGTTATGAAACGGCTCCCGGTCACCAGTTGCAGCACGACTGGGAGAACTGCAGATCGAAGTTGGAGGTGAGCTTCGCAAAGTTTATGTCTCCGTTAATGTTCTGGGCTACTCACGCCGCTTCTATGCCTTTGCTGCTTACAGCAATGATGCGGAACACACTTATGAAAGCCTGATCCGGGCGTTCGAGTGGTTCGGGGGTTCAAGTGCGCAGGTACTGGTTGATAACCAGAAGGCTGCAGTTCTGGAGCATCCTGGTAACGGACAGGTGAAGTTTAATGAAGGTTTTCTGTTGTTGTCTCGACACTACGAGTTTCAGCCTAAAGCCTGCAAACCCTACAGAGCACAGACCAAGGGAAAAACCGAGCGTATGGTGCGCTACGTAAAAGAAAACTTCTTCCAGCGCTATCGCAGCTTTGAAAGCCTTGAGCACTTGAACCAGCAACTGGGAGACTGGCTGACCAACGTAGCAGATGAACGCCATCATGACACTCTGAAAGAAAAAGTGGCTGACCGCTTTGCTAAAGAACAGCCGCACCTTCAAAAGCTACCGGATATTCGTTATGACACCAGCTACCGGGAAACACGACGTGTGCCGGTTGATGGTTACATTAATTTTAAGACGAATCGCTACAGTGTTCCCAGTACTTTGGTTGGTCAGCAAGTCAGTATCCGCATGGGACTTGACCGGCAGCTACGGGTTTATGGCCGGACGATACCCTCGTTGCCAGCCATCTGCTGGTTGACGCAAAGAACCGCTGGGTACTCGACGCCACCCACCACCGTGCCCTGTATGACGAGATCAAGGTTGAAACCCGTGACCTCAGCCATTATGAGGAGGTGGTGTGATGGAACAGTTAACGACACTGGTCAATCGCCTTAAGCTTGACCACCTGGCTGACAACCTTGATACCCTGTGTGAGCAAGCCAGCAAGAAAGACCTGAATTACCGGGAGTTCCTGGTAGAAGTGCTTTCTACTGAGTGGGCTGGCCGTCACCAGAAAGGGCTTGAGAGTCGTCTAAAGCAAGCCCGGTTACCATGGCTAAAAACATTAGAGCAGTTTGACTACAGCTTTCAGCCGACCGTTGACCGAAAAGTGGTTCGGGAACTCTCCGGTCTTGGTTTTGTTGATCGTGCTGAAAATGTCGTATTACTCGGACCGCCAGGTGTTGGTAAAACACATCTGGCAATAGCTCTGGCTGTTAAGGCAGCAGAAGCCGGACATCGGGTTATGTTCATGAGCCTCGACAAGCTGATGACTACGCTGAAAAAAGCGTTGCAGGAGAACCGGCTTGAAAGACAGATGCAGCAACTGATGTACCCAAAGCTGCTGGTACTGGATGAAATTGGCTACCTTCCTATGGATCAGGATGAAGCCAGCCTTTTCTTCCGACTCGTGACTCGCCGTTACGAAAAGGCAAGTATCATCCTGACCTCGAATAAGAGCTTTGTCGACTGGGGCGAGATCTTTGGCGATCAAGCCATAGCCACTGCGATCTTGGATCGGCTACTGCATCATGCGACAACTCTCAATATCAAAGGTGAGAGTTACCGCCTGAAAGAGAAGCGCAAAGCTGGATTACTGAAAGGCACTTCTGCCAAGAAATAAACCTGAAAACACAGTGAACTTAACCGTTGAAAGCGGGTCAAAAGTATTGCTGAAAACGGGTCATCTCAAACCGGTGGAAGAAGGTCATATTAAAGCGGAGTTAACATTAGCTCCCCAAGGAGAGTTTGCTCTTGGGCAGAAAGGCTATCTAGTACTGCTTTTATTTTTCTGGAAGATTCTCTTCTAAACAGGTTCCCATTAAAAAATAGTTTTTCTGATTTTCCCAATACCTCTGTATCGACAAACCCAATCTGTTCGGCATCATGTAAAACGTATTTAACTTGCTCTCCTGATAGCCTGAATGTATCAGATATCTCTTCCCCCAAGGTTTTATCCGATACTGGAGTTAATGATGCTTTTTCAGCTATCTCAATTACTGATTTCTCAGTATTTTCTGGATCAAGAGAATCAAAAATATCTGATGTATGGCTAAGAGCAGATGTTGTTGTTACACCCAATACTCCTACACCGTGCTCAGTGTTATCAATCAGTTCCCTGCCTTCCAAAACCTCAAGTAGCTTTGGCAGCTCAAATGTCTGGTTGATGTTTGCAGCTCTAGCCAAAGTGTTTAATTTTTCGACTGGAACGACAACTTCATTTGTCCCAGAAATGGCTGAAAGAAGAATGCCTGCTTTTCCTGCAAGATAGGTCTTCTCATAACTTCCCTGACTCGTTACATTCTGCAACTTATGCGTGTGATGAATAAGCCATGAACCCTGAACTTTCTTTTCCATAACAAAATCTGAGCATGATTTCAAACAAAGTAGCGATTATACGACGTTTTGCAGGCTTTTTGTAGTTGCTTGGCAGGGTAATGAGATCGTTGGTGAATACGCATAACGCCTGGTTCAGCCGACGCCGAAGGCGGTCGGGTGGAGTGGCTCAGCCCCGGAACGAACTGGAACCATTGTACATTTGCGATTGGCTACGAACCAAAAAGCTGGGCTACTGTTTTCATGGGTAGAAACATGCGAACTCTACCATTATGTTCACACAGTACTTCGAACCCATATTTTGCATAAAACTTCTCTGCGGCGTCTGTTAGGCAGTCAACAATAATGGCGTATGCACGCATATGGGAGTTTATTTCCCATAGGTACTTTAAGGCATTTATGAGACAGATTTTCCCCAGCCCCTCACCATGAAATTCTCGATGAACTGCAAGCTGTGCAATCAAAAAAACAGGGATAGGATATCGTGGCAGTTTCTTTGCTAAAGCTTTAGGTAAAGTATCTCGACAGATGGAGCTTGGCGCGATGCTGTAAAATGCACAGATTGGTATTTTTTGATTTGGTAAAGGGTTTGATGCAGGCAGAATCATTGTGCGACTGATACCTGCCTGCATATGTTTTGCGGCTTGAGTCTGGATGAACAAATTAAGTTCAGTTTCACCACAATCAAATGATGCTCTATCGTGGATACCTTTATCGAGTTCCACAAACTCCTTTGACCAGCTCATTTGACGCCTTTCTCCTCGGTAAATGCTAAGGCATCCAGCAAAGCCTTATTTGGAGCCTTTGCCTTTTCGCAGGCTTCTGTAAAGCAATCAAAGACATCGTTTTCTACTGTAATGCTCTCATATTCAGAAATGACCTGTGTAGAGTCCTCATCCATGAGCCTAACAACATATTCGGTCAAACTCTTCAGTCCCAGTAAGGCTGAAGCCTTTTCTGCTTTAGCCTTGATTTCCTCATCAAGTCTCAGGTCTAAGCGTGCAGTAGCCATTTTTTACCCTCCATTTGTACGGATATCTTCCGTATAGGTAGAGTTTAGACCTGAGAGTTCCTATAAGCAAGTTGTACGGATAAATGACGGATTGTTTGAGTGAATGTAACGCTTGTTTTGAAGCACCTGCCTGTTAACAGAATGCCGGAATCAAATCAGACCCGGCAGAATAAAATCAACAAGACGGTTGCGAATCTCTTCTTCGGTATAACCTTCCAGACTCCAGTGTCTCAGCGCCCAGACATTACAGAAGAAATAAATCATATTGGCAGCCAGTATAGTATCCGCTTTTCGGAATACGCCTTCTTCAATGCCATCGATAATGATCTGTTCCCAGAGAGATATAAAATCCCGTTCGACATTGAAGATCCGGTCACGGTTTTCTGTATTCAGAGCCCGGGTTTCACGGTAAACCAGATTAATATATTTGCGGTTTTTAGTGACATAGCGGACATAGGCGTCAATAGCACTCTTCATCTTTTGTTCGGCGGGCTCCTGTCGTTGAAGAGCGTCCTTGAAGTAGGCAAAAATTTCCTCCATGCACACCTGGGTGATCATAAACAGAATGTCTTCCTTGGTGCGAATGTATTTATACATGGTAGGAATGGTGATATCTGCAGCTTTGGCAATTTCCCTCATGGTGGCAGAACCAAAACCTTTTCTGGAAATCACCTCGCAGGCACCTTTAAATATCTGCTGTCGCCTTTTATCAGCGATGGTTTCAGGCATGGTGCTGAGGAAAGAGCTGGCCGGTTTGCTTTCTATCGTTGCCGGTTTCGTTTCCTCTGAGGAAGTAGAGGCTTTTTCGGCAAATGGCAAAGGTATGAGTGAAATCAGCGATCAGGTTATCCGGGGAATGTCGTTCTTCATTCTGTAGCCGATACAGGCTGGTCTTCCAAGCGGACAGGTCATGGCGCTGGTAAAGAGGTTCTGACACCGCCAGAAACCGGGAACCCTTGCCAGTAGTAAAGAAACGCTGAGAGCTGTCACTGATCGTCGCTTCCATTGTCTTATGGCAAGCTCTGGAAGCACCGTTCTGAACACAGGCATCGGCAATCGCCGTCAGCATCCAACGTGGAGCCTCAGCACTGTCATAGCTCAGTTGGGTCGATAAATCGCTCCAGGCAACTACCTGGTTAGCGTCGCCTTTTTCCAGCCTGATTTCTAACAGTTGCTGAATGTCTATCCCGTTACTCATTGCCTGACCAGATTCCCTTACGCTGAATTCATGTAAACGCACTCTACCAAGAGCGCGGCTGTTATTGCCAGTTATTAACTTCTGAGTAACTCCCCATGAGCTCGCCGGTTGCTAAAACAACCCTAACCGACGGCGGTTTCAACCGGCGTTAATGTGAAGCCCATATCTTTAGCCTTCTGCTTCAGGGTTTTTAAAACTCTTTCTCTGTAACGCTGCTCAAAATATTCCTGACCTTCATCTACATACTGACTCCCATGTTTGAGCATACTGTAAACCAGCCTTGCCAGCTTATGTGCTGTTGCCGTAATCGCCTTTGGAGCACCAAGCTTGCTTCGCATTCTACGGTAATAGGCACCCAGGGCGCTTTTTGAGTTGGCCAGTGCATAAGCCGCCAACCTGAATGCTGTTGCGGCTGCGCCTGGCAAACGCTTGGTTTTCCGGTTCAGAACTTTACCACCGGATATTTTGGTTCCGGGACAGAGCCCTAACCAGGAGGCAAAATGTTTAGCGGAAGGCCATCGACTCATATCCAGACCGATTTCTGAAACAATCTTCAGAGCCGTATTTTCGTCGATGCCGTCGATATCAGTCAGATCGACACCGCTCACCCGGTTGAGCTCTGAACGCACATCAAAGTCTGGAGCGCAACGGGACTTCCGTTTTTTTGAAGGCTTATCTGGCGTAGAAGGCTTTTGAGAGTCTTTATCATCTTTGCTGTCAAATGTGTTGAGCTTCTGTTCCAGAGCTTTGTCACAAGCCCTGATTTTTTCATCATAAGTATCGTAAAGTTCAACAGCTTGCCGCAGAGCAAATACATGCTCATCCCGGTAATGCCCCTTCAGGGATTTGGCGATTTCTTCCTCGGATTTTTTTGCAGTGCTTGTCACGATATCTGGCCAGCTCCACAGGATTCCGCTGCCCATTCAGTATGGCGCGGATAATAGTCATACCGGTTTTTCCGGTAATATCAGTCACCACATTATCCAGTAACAGATTCATCTGTCGAAGTGCCTTTTGCATATGCTGGATGTGGGAAGCACGGTAGCCAACAAGAGTGTCACGTTGTCGTCTATAAGATCGTAAAGAGCAAACCTGCTCATCAGGGCGGAACGCGCCATTGAGCAACCCGTAAGTATGTAACTGCAAAAGCCATTGGCAGTCCAGAACATCAGACTTACGTCCGGCAACATTCTTTACATGTCGTGCATTGACCAGCTTTACATCAAGTCCCGGGATTCCAGTATTTCAAACGCAGGTATCCAGTAAATTCCGGTTGACTCCATCACAACGGTGGTAATGCCAAGCTTTACGAGCCAGTCAGCCATAGCTTCAAGGTCTGCGGTAAAACAGCCAAACGAACGCACCGGTTGTTCATCTAACTCTTCTGGCACTGCAACAAAGTGTGACTCTGACCCGATATCAATACCGGCGGCAAAGAGATTGATTTTCTCCAGATGTCCAGCAATACGCTTTTTGACTCTGTCAGAATGGGAACGGTTGGATTTGCTGCGGCGAGACATGGTTTACCCTCTATACTTCCGTGCGAATGCATATCCGGATATGGGGCTGTCGATGATTCGCATTCTTCCGAACGAGATCGCATATTGCGTCATCAGTGATGTTGTCGCCAGCTCCCCGACCACGCTTTCAAACGGGCAAAAGGCACCAGTGTGTTTACGGTCTCTGGTCCGGATATGTCTTCCTTTCTATCATAGGCATGTAGGCAGTAGTTGGGAGAAAAGTTACTCATAGATGTTCAGCCGGGGGCCCGGCTTGGAGCGCTTTAAAGAAAAAATGACAATCCGGTTTGATCGCTTTTTGCCCAAGTGGAACTATATTGTTTTTCCCGATACATGCTGAAATCGGGAAGTTATTTTCAGACAAATCCTAAACTCAAATTTATTTCACGAAATAGTCTACACTGATCGTTCTCAACTGCAGTTTAGTTGAATGTATTTATCGGTTTCCCGACCACAGGGGAAACGGCGTTTTTTCTGCTTGTGAACAAAGTCTTGCAAAAAAGTGATTTCGAAACATTGCTACTGAAGGCTTCTAATCTAATTCTGGTCAAACGTTGTCTCTAAAACGACAAGTGCCTGCTTTTGCATCAAAACCGTTTATTGTAATCCGAAGGTAACACTCATGATGTGCCGTCACTGTTGCAACAGAGCCCCTTTCAGTCTGTCAGGGTTTACGCCTGCCCGCTTGCCTTACAGGTTAAGGTTATGTTGCCATGCCCTGTTTGTGATCATCAGCATGGCAGTTGTTCGTAATGCCGAGGCCTTACCAATGCCTGAGGACTTACCAATATCTGTTAAGATAGAGAAACACATTACCGCTCAGACTGGAGAAGACGTGTCATTCAAATTCACGGTTAGTCTGCCGCGATCTGCGGGGTTTAATGAGTTTGCATTTGGATTATGGGAAAATGACCACGTTTCAGCCTACTTCTTCACCGTTAATAAACAACTAAAAGGTATCTTGAATCCAGAAATCAAAAAAGAATACCCTGATTATGCAGGCAGGCTGTCTTATATTCGTGGTGTTCAGGGTCAGAACTCGTCATTTTTATTCAAAACGTTTACCTTTGTTCTGCGCAATGTTCGTCCACCTGACAGCAGAAACTACGGTGGCAATCTTGCTTATGGTGGTTTTGGCAAGGTATTTCCTGCAAAATCCACTCTCGAAGTGTCCCCGGGTCCTTATGTAATCGCAAACCCTGACTTTACTGTTTCAGAGGTAAGGCACGCTTCTGTTTTTAGATACTTGCTTTATCTTGCAGGTTTGCCTGACGGTCAGGAACCCTCAGGGAATATTACCTTTAGTTCTTTAGAAAAGAGTAAAAAAGAAATACCACTCTTTCAGTCTTTATGGCACGGATATAACATGATGGCCAATGAAACGGCTCTATCATTGCAAGGCTTTTCAAGCCATTACAATGAAACATCCAATGAGTTAACAGTCATTATGAAAAATACGACCGAAACTGATTTTGGTAAATTTTTTAATCTTGAATTAACGATCAGAAATGTCAGCAGACCACTTCAAGCTCAAGTACAGTTGTTTCAGCGTGCCGATTACAGGATTCCTGATACAGAGACAGTAACCGAAATGTCTGGTACACAAACAGTAACCAAAATGAAAATAATACACAAAACTGAGGGCAATCAGGAAAAAGTTATAACCAAAATGGTAAATATAAAGACTTCGTCAAAGGCTTCACGTTTGGATTTTGAATTAAGCGTGATCACTCTGTTGTTCGCGGGCCTGCTCCTCATGTAATACCAATTCCGCTTTCTAAATATGACCATGAGCAAGTCATTATGGGTCACGGGACAATACCCTGAAGGCAGCAGTTTCCGTACTTAAAACGACGATAGTATTATAACTTTTAAGGCCTGCAGATAGGCTCACAGGTGACAAGTCTTGCAAGGGCTTTCGCTCAGGTCGCATTATATGGCTCAACAGCAAAGTTCATGTTTATCCCAGTCATAGCTGTAGGCCTTGATTACCAAAGGATTGCTCTTAATGTCGTCCTTATGAGCCATTACTGGCTGATGATTGCAGCAAATCGGGAAGTTATTTTTAGACGATTCCTAAGCGGGTAAAGTAGTTCGTATATTCAAATCCAAGCTGGTAGGCTATTTCAGCCACAGTTTTGTCAGAGGCCAGTAACTGGTTTTTAGCTGAATCTATCAACTCAATATGAATCCATTCCTTGGTAAACTCGTTCTGGTTGTTCTGATACTGGGTTTTTATAGCATCAAACAGCCCGGCCACCTGCTTTTCTTCTTTGGGGGCAGATGCAATGCTTCATAAACTGCATAACCGGTGATGTGCCTGATGCGTTGATTGCGGATTGTCGTTCTCTGTAGATTTGAGATCATAACGTATTTTGGTCTGATGGCTACGATAGAAATTTGTTGTTCTCACTGTGAATCCACCCACGTTGTTAAAAACGGGAAAGCTCCGTCTGGCCTACTGCATATTCCGGTCAAAATGAACACCTTCTCCGGAAAGCGTGAACACCTCCGCTTCCCTAAGCATTGCCTCTCTTAATTTTTAGCTTGAGTGTTCACGATCATCCAGTTTTGCCTTTGTTTTTCTCATGGACTCTCCCTTGAGTTTTATCCTGTGAGCATTATGGGTCAGCCGATCCAGAATGGCATCGGCCAGAGTTGCGTCTCCGATACTGTCATGCCATTTCGAGACCGGCAGTTGACTGGTGACGATGGTAGAGCTGTGGTTGTGCCGGTCATCCATGATTTCCAGTAGGTCATTACGCTGACTTTGACTATGATGGACCCCATAAACTGGACAGGTAGCTAAGTTAAGTTTTCTGGCTGTAAGATGACCCTGCAGGAGGGAATCATGACAGCAAAAAGAAAACGACATAAGCCCGAATTTAAGGCACAGGTAGCACTCGAAGCCTACAAGGGCGAAAAGACCATAAACCAGCTGGCAAGCGAACACGAAGTTGCAGCCGTTCAGGTTAGCCAGTGGAAGCGACAGCTACTCCAGGGGGTTCCAGAAGTCTTCGGCAGGGCACGGCCAGAGGTAGATCCAGATGCGCTCACTGCCCCCCTGTATCAGGAGATCGGACGGCTTAAAATGGAGCTGGACTGGTTGAAAAAAAAATCTGGCAATGTCCATTGATGACAAACGGAGATGCATAGACCCGGATCACTCGAAGATCAGCATTCAGCGCCAATGTGAACTGGTTGGGTTAAGCAGGTCAAGCTGGTATTACCAAGCTTCTCCAGCTTTGGAAAGCCCTGAGAATCTGAATCTGATGAGGCTCATTGATGAGCAGTATACACGTACACCGTTTTACGGCAGTCGTAAGATAACTGCATGGCTGAATGAGCAGGGCTTTCCGGTCAACAGGAAGCGTATACAGCGACTTATGAGGCTGATGGGCATACAGGCTGTCGGACCAAAACCGGGCACAAGCCTGAGAAACAAAGAGCATAAGGTTTACCCGTACTTGTTGAACGGCGTTGATATTGTGAGACCCAATCAGGTCTGGAGTACTGATATTACGTACTGCCCGATGCCTCAGGGGTTTATGTATCTGGTTGCCATTATTGACTGGTACAGCCGTTACGTGGTCAGCTGGGAGCTGTCGAACACACTGGATGCAGACTTCTGTATTCATGCGCTGGGTCGAGCTTTGGAACAAGGTGAACCTGATATATTCAACACTGACCAAGGGTGTCAGTTTACCAGTAATGATTTTCTGGCACCTCTTCAGGAACGGGAAATACGTATCAGCATGGACGGGAAAGGGCGAGCACTGGATAACATTTTTGTCGAGAGGCTGTGGCGCTCCGTCAAACATGAATGGCTGTACACGCATGAATTTCAGACTGTTCCAGAGCTTTATACTGGGCTGGATGAATACTTTGAGTTTTACAACACTGAACGATTACACCAGTCGTTGAGTTATAAAACGCCTAAGGCAATTCACTTTGCATGAGGGCTTTGGACCACTGCCAGGACTTAACTTAAATTTGTTGGTTTACTGTCTTGACAGTGGGGTCCACCATAGACTGAGTGGCTCCAGCCCCCAGTCATCGAGAATCAGCAGGTCAACTTTTGCCAGCTGTTTCAGTTGCTTGCTGTAACTGCCGTCACCATGGGCAATGGTCATTGCTTCCAGCAGTCTTGATGTCCGGAAGTAACGAACGCTAAGCCCTCGCATACATGCACTATGTCCAAAGGCACAGCTCAACCAGCTTTTTCCTGTTCCGCATGGACCGGTTATCAGGAGATTCTGCTTTCGCCTGAGCCAGTCACAGGTGACGAGTGTTGCCATCTGTGATTTGGTTATGCCTCGTGGCTGTTCATAATCAATGTCTTCCAATGTGGCAGACAGCTTGAATCGGGCAACCTTGAGCAGCCGTGCCAGCCTCTTGTTGCTGCGGTCAGCATCTTCCTGATCAACAAGCAGTGCCAGTCGCTCTTCAAAGCTGAGACCTTCATAAGTGCCGGGCTGTTCTTGTTGCAGAGAAAGAGCTTCCGCCATGCCACTGAGTCGCAGGCTGTGTAAACGGGTCATCGTTTGGTTAATCATGTTCTGTACCTCACTGGAAGAAGCCTGCGCCACGGATGTTTTCGTGACTGCGTGTCACTCGCTCATTGTCGTTTTCCTGTGGCAATTCAATGGGTACTTTGTCCAGCCCGGATTGCAGGATGGACTTCACACTGGCTACCCGACGCCCTCCGGTTTTGATGGCTCGGTCACACGCAGCATTTAACCGCTGATGTCCGTACTCGCGCTCAAGGTTTAACAGCCCGAGGCATGCCCGATAAGCTTGTTCCTGATGTTGTTTGCCATCCAGCAACTGCCGGGTAAACATTAAAACGTCTGGTCCCAGCTTTTGCGCCCACTGTAACAGCCGTCCCGGTGTCCACTGTTGCTGTTTCTGGTGGCGTTTAGGCATATGCTCCGGTTTGGTGGTGAAGCTTCCGGCGGCGTATTGCCGAACATGGCTTGTGACTGATTTGCCTTTGTAGAAGATCTGGACAGTGTGATGGCTGCCACGGATTTCTACCTGCTCCCTGACCAGCTGATGGGGCACGGAGTAATAATGACCACTGAATTGCACGTGGTAATCAATGTTGACTCTGGCCATCTTGAACTCCAGGTGCTCGTAGGGCTGTCTGGGCAGAGGCGACAGAGCAGGCTTGTCCAACTCGTCAAACTGACTACGACGGCAACCGGGTAGCTGCTTAAAGGGTCGATTATTCAGGTCTTCCAGCAGGCGTCTTATTTCCCAGTTCAGCTCTGACAGTGAGAAGAACGTCGTATGGCGCAGGCGCATTAGCACCCAGCGTTCGACCAGTTGCACACCGACCTCGGCTTTTGCCTTATCTTTTGGCTTGTAGGGGCGTGCAGGCAAGACAGAGCATCCAAAGTGTTCAGCCATGTGCTGATAACTGCGATTGATCTCCGGGTCATAGCGACACGCTTTGGTCACGGCACTTCGCAAGTTGTCCGGTACCAGCATCTCAGGCACACCGCCGAAGAACTGGAAAGCCCGAACCTGGGAGCCAATAAAGTCTACAGAGCCCTGCGTCCAGGTGGCTTCCGCAAAGGTGTAGTTAGATGCTCCCAGCACCGCTACAAAGATTTGAGCAAGTGCCGATTCACCGGTTTCTTTGCTGACAACCGGAACCGTCAACCCGGCGTAATCTACAAACAGCTTTTCACCCGCTTTATGCTGTTGCCGCATGGAGCGCTTCTGCTTCTTGCACCACTCGTTATAGCGGTGGCAGAACTGGGTATGGCTGTAGGCATTGTGGGGATATACCTCACAATACTCTTCCCAGAGCAACTGCTTGGTCATGCCTTTGTGCTTAAGACTGCTGTGCATCTCAGCCCAGTCGGGTTCAATAAAGCCCTGTTGCTTACGGTTTGGTGTCTCAGGTGATAAGCGATTTATGAGTGCAGAGTCGTCCATAGCATCGGGCAAAGGCCAGGGCAGACCGGATTTTTCAAACAATGTCAGATATTTGCTGACGGCTCCGGTGCTAACTCTGACACTGGCAGATATCTGCCGGGTGGACAAACCACAATTGTGACGGAGTCGAAGGATTTCCCGAATTTTTCGCATTGATAACCTCTTTTCCTTAGGCATTGCCGTTCTCCCTGTTTCAGTGGAATTAGGAAAAGCGGCACAAGTTTAATGAAATCAATGCTTAAGGAGGAGGTTTTGGTTCTTTCCGGAGACGATTCCGGTGTCGTGAACACGTATTCCGGCTTCGTGAACGGTGATTCCGGAAATTCGTAAAAAGTGTTCACGATTAAGCGGAATAGGTGTTCACGGTTTTGCGGAATGAGCGTTCACAATAAACCGGAGTGGGTGTTCACGGGAGGCCGGAATATGCAACTACAGCGATTCTACTGTCGAGCTTGCTCAAAGAGCTTTCAAAAGGACTTCATCTACAAGGCTAACTTGCCTGGTACCCATGAACGGATCATCGAGATGGCTATGAATGGTTCTGGTGTTCGTGACACAGGCAGAGTCCTCGGTGTTAGTCCAACGACTGTCACCAACCACTTAAAAAACTGTCGCCTAAACAAGTAACAGATTTGCCCTTCGAGAATGCCAAGGTTCAGCTACTCTGCCAGATGGATGAGCAATGGAGCTTTGTTGGGAGCAAGAAAAATCAGCGCTGGTTATTCTATGCTTGGGAGCCACGCTTCAAGCGAGTGATAGCTCATGCCTTTGGCAGAAGGGTTGCATCTACGTTAAAGAAACTCCTGCAGTTGCTTAAGCCATACAGCTTTAGTTACTTCTGCACAGATGACTGGAAGCCGTATAAACGGTATCTTCCGGAAGGTATTCATGTAGCCAGCAAACGTTTTACCCAAGGGATAGAGAGGAACAATCTCACTTTGAGGATTAGATTGAAGAGACTGGCGAGGCGAACAATCTGCTTCTCACGGTCAGAAGAACTGCACGATAAAGTAATTGGTGAATTCATCTCAAGAAATTACTATCAACGTATTTAGTACGCCACCAGAAAAAGCCATTGCCGGAACAATAGTTAACAAAGTCAGAAATGAACGCTTAAAATTCACCTGAATTACCTTTAGTTATTATTGAAAAATAAAGTCTTGAAATTTGCTTCAAGGCTTTAGAATTGAGGCAAGAGATTATGAGTAATAATTATATTCCCAGATCACTAAATGGATATATACATAATATGCCTTTTAGTGAGTCTGAGAATAAAATTCAGTTTTAGTCTGTTGTTATGAAATTTCCCAATTAGAAGTAGTAGTTAAATCGGGTACGGAATGCAGTTGTTTCCTCATCGTTGTTCTTAACACCGTAAGCGTTGTCGGTCTTGGAGTGAGACAGTGCAAAAGTCACTTCTGCATTATCAAAGTTCAAAACAGGTACAGTGTATGCAGTGTATAATACGTAGGATTTTGTATCTTCCTTACCTTTGTCAATGTGTTTGTTTTTGGCAAAAGATCCGCCTAAGCCGAAACGACCATACTCAATGTTACTGTTGAATGTTTCTGCTTTCCAAAGCTCTTTGGCATCTTGATGCGCAAAGCTGTTATGCCAGATTAAATCACCAAAGTTCAGTGTTGCAGTTGCGGCCAGACCATAGCGATTAGCCAAATCATACCTTCTGTTGTTATTCGAATCGGCTATAGTAACAGAGTCATTGTTTAGTTCGGCTTCACCACCAAAGCTCACACTAAGGAAACCTGTGTCACTGAGGTAGTTGATAACAGGACGAACCATAAAACTGTTATTTTTAGAGGTGATTCTGTTTTTATCATCCAGATAAATGTCTGAACCACTTAACACTTCAAGGGTATCGCCATAAACCGTTGATACCTCGGCCGTCCAATTGCTCATCTTGGTGGCTATACGCGCCTGACCAGCCTTGCCACTCCGTCCGCGAGCTTCTTTCGCCATGTAATAATAGACACCTTGACCGATTCCATCGCTGCCTGCTGCATAAAACACTGCTACGTCCTTACCCAGTGGGAACAGATCCATTGCTTCGTAGCGGCCAATTTGGAACATCCAGCTATCTTGGACCCCGAATGCAAAATAGGTATCGTCCATCTCTAATTGACCGTTTGTCTTCAATAAAGAATCCGCACGGGCGGTCACGAATGATCCGTCATCTCTGGTGTTTCTCCAGTCAGTGCGCAACAAGAATCTGGAGTCATCACCAATTTGAGTATTAGTTAAGCCTCGGTTATCACGAGTTGGAAGTGTCGTACCATTTACACCATTTTTGTTGCTAAATACATCAAAATTGATCTCCATATCACCGCCAATGAAAAAATTACCATCGGGTGAAGTCCAGCCTTTATAGTCCTCAATAGGCGTCCATTCAGCTACGGCCATTGTGGATGCACTCATTACGGCGATTGCGAGAAGCGTCTTTTTCATTTTTTATCCTTGTGTTGTATATAATATTTAAATAGTTTTATTTAATTAGGCTTCGGAGGCATTACTTCCGAAACCAGAGCCACACATTCTAAAATTCAGGATTTAAGAGATTCTTATCCGTCAGTTGTAGTATTTATAAGCCTGACTACTAATAATTCGAAGATGTATTAAACAGGTGTAGTTAGGCTTGAATCTCTGTGGGTCTTATTCCCCGCCGCTTGCGGCGAAATACTCACAGAACTAACTTCATACCCCGCCCCTTGGGGCGGGGTAGTTGTTTGTATCAGGCCTCCATTGCTCGAATTTGTTTCAATTTATCTGCTGTTTCGGCAATAGTCTGGCTGTTCATTTTGAATTGAGAAACAACCAGCGCTGTTAGCATAAAGCCGATGGCAGGAACCAGTGAGAAGACTGTCAGAATACCGTTGATGGCTTCAGGTGTTTGTTCCACACCACCACTCATATAGCCGTAACTTCCCAGTAAGCCCATCGCAATAGCTCCACCAACTGACAAACCAACTTTCAGAGAGAAGATGGTGAATGAAACAGCCAGTCCATCAATGCGACGACGGAACTTCACTTCACCATAGTCAGTAGCATCAGCAGTAAAGGTGAACCAGATTGGCGCAATCATCTGATTAAAGAAGCCAACAAAGAACTGGATTGCCATGATAACCGCTATGTTGTTGTTACCTGCGATGTATGAAACGGCTGACATGGCGGCACACGCAAACAGAAGGGCAATGTAAGCTTGTTTCTTACACATTCTTTCTAATACTTTAGTGGCCATTTGGGCGCCAATCATGCCACCTACCATCCACAAAGACATGAACAGAGAGACCATGGCTGCAGCATTTTCAACATACATAGTGATGTAGAACATCTGCGTCGTGTTCTTGATCGTTTGAGTGGTCACCATCACAAAAGTAGCAAGCGATAACCAACGGAATTGGTCGTTTTTCCAGATCAGCGACAGGTCTGAAAGTATGCTGGTTTTTTCTGTCTTGACTGGCTTAACACGCTCTTTTGTTGTTGAGAAACAGATGAGGAACAGTACAACCGAAAGAACTGCCATAATCATCATGGCATAGCGGTAGCCGTCAGCAGGGCTATCACCCAATATTTCTGTCATAGGCAGTACGATTGAGGTAATGACCAGACCGCCACCGGTTGCAAACATAAAGCGAGTAGCATTGATGGAAGCCCGCTCTTCCGGATTGCTTGTCATTACACCTGTCATGGCACCGTAAGGAATATTGGTGGCAGTGAACAACACCATCAATACGGAATAAGTGACGTAAGCGTAAATAACTTTAGCCTGAGCCCCCATGTCTGGCACAGTAAACACTAGAACACTAGCAATGGCATAAGGCACACAGAGAATCAGAAGGTAAGGACGGTATTTGCCCCATCGGGTTTCGGTTCTGTCAACCAGGGCACCCATAAGAGGGTCAGTGATGGCATCAACAATCCGGACAAACAGAAAAATACCTGCCACTGTTGCTGCACTTAGTCCGTAAATTTCGGTGTAATAAAAACCTAATAAAAGCAGTACAGATTGATAAACAAAATTACCAGCGGTATCGCCTAAACTGTAACCAATTTTTTCTTTTAAACTAACGACAGGTTTATACCCTGCCGCACTGGTTTGACCAGCAGATAATGTTTGTTCCATGACCCTTCCCCTTTGATTGTACTTTTTGAAAAGTCTATTTTTTTGTGATCAATGAATAACTGCAGAGAACTGCCAGTTATTCATTGTTTTTAATGAAATTAATGAGCCTGCAGTCCGTCCCAATCAGGTAGAGGCTTTAATTTTGCCGTTGGCAATGTTTGATACCAGAATGAAACCGTAGCGATATCGTCTTGTCTTGGCAGATATTTACGGTCAGGAACGTGATCAAACTTTTTGGCATTAAAGTTTTTCCAACCAAGATCTTGCACAGTCACTTTCAGTTTTGATTTAAAGCGAATCGGATCTTGAATATGCCAGCGATACATTGAAAATCTTGGTTGGGATTTGTATAAGCTGTCTGGCTCAATTACCTGTGCCATTCCACCATAGGGTGAGTTATAAGCGGCGTATTTGTCGTCTACCTCCCAGTTAAATGCTCCAAGGAAATAATCTTCTGTACCTGTACCGCAAATGGTAGGGTAGTCGTCATCTTCATCAATATAGAATTTAACTTCACCTTCACCCCACCAACCGCCAGCGCCATTTAAGCCAACGCACATTGCTGTACCAATATAATGACCTTCTCCCTCAATGCCATCAATAATGGTATGAACGCCTTTAAACGGCACCGGGTTAGTTCGACGGAAGCTGGCATGGAAGTAAGCGCAGTTCTCAGGGATATCAGTTAATTGATAATTGATTTGGTAATAGAGGCAACGCTCAAATTCTCCAATATTTTCAATGGTCATGTAGCAGCGCTCACGGAATGGCATGCTCCAGAAACAATTGAATGCATTTTTCGGTAATACACTAACTGGCAGGGATACTAATGGCTGAAAAGGTCCTCCTACTAATTCATCAATATTGTCACACCAGCCGTAAGCAAAGAAATCAGGAAAGGGGACTTCTACAGAGGGGAGCTCCTGATTATCCCAGTAAATGCGAATAATTAACTCACGAGAAACCATGCCGGTTATCCACATACTCTGGATATTACCCATATCCTTAATATCTGCGATAACCGCTGTCTCACCGGGCTTTATATTAATAGCCGGATTAACCTTCCAGCCTTCTCCCAGTTCACTGGCTTGCCTTTCTGCAAAGCCAGTTGTACCCATTCCACCTTTGCCTGGCTCTCCAGTCGGATTTTCAGCGGTGATGCTTCTTGAGCGCGCATCAGAAAGCAGACTAAGATTGCTAAGCGACATATTCAGTCCATCAAATCCAGATGGGTGGTTAGTAGTCATAACTCAATCAGACTCCTTAAGTTATTTACTGATCAATATTATGGTTTGTTAGCTAATACGAGTTAGCTATATGCTAAGTAAATATCCTTTACAGGGTTATGACACAGGTCAACAAATAGGAACGCATGCCATCAATTTTTGATGCTAAAAGATCATCAGCAAGGGCTATGTTCCATTTTCGGGTTGAAAACGGCATAGGCATATAATCTTATTGGTCAGTCGGTCAATATCTAACGGTATGCTTTCTGTTAAAGCTCTCCGCCAACCTAGGTAGTGCCTGTCAGAAAACCTCTGAAAAATGGCAGTCGTTCCTGGCCGACAGAAGTTGATAACGGCTGGATTTCAGTTACCAGACGAACAAAGGATGTTTTTTGTACTGCGCTGCTCAAAATACAACCTGATTCGACTATCTACGAGCACAGTAATCTCTCATGCTTGGCATGATCAAAAGTAAACTGACGGGAGCCTGACTGAAAGGCTACTGACGATCTCTGGTCAGCAGAATTTTACCCAACCGCTTCAGGTTGCTGGCGACAACAGCCAGTGCGACATACCGCTCAAAGCCTTCTATCCCTTTATCCGGGCATTTGTCGAGACCATTCGCTTCCAGTGCGTTGATATCGGATTCAACGGCTGAGTGCTTCCTTCTTGCCCGGATAAATTCCGGGTGGCATTCCCGTTTTTTGTCATTGGCTGACAGCCTGCCTTTCTTGGGAAGAACTGAATGCTCCAGAAGAACTTCCAGCTTTTCAAGATTGCCCGGACTCCAGAAGCCTTTGTCGTAGCTCACCTGGCTTAATGTCGGGAACCGCTTTTTGGCAGCCTCAGCCATAGGTACTGTAACCTGGTCGTCTGTTTGTTTTTGCATGACCTGATGATGCAAAGTAAAACCGAACTGATCCTGCAACACGCAGACCCGTAACCCCAGTTCAACCGGAGTTCCGGCTTTGCCTTTGCTGATCCATTCTGTATGAGGCTCAAAGATTGAGAACACCTTCTCATTATGGGGAATCTGCTCATGTTCTTCACCCGTCGGTAAATCAGGTTTATCTGGTGACGACTGTGGGCTATGTGATATTTGAGGTTTTCCAGCCTTGGCTCATCCGGTTGCTTTTTCACCAGCAAGGACAAGGTCGTTTCAGCTCTGCGGACAATTGAAAGGCTGTACTTTATGTACTCGAGATGAGCCATCTCAATATCGTGCTGCCGCTGCTGCTGTTTCAGTTCACAGGTCGCACTGGAATGCTTCAGGTTTCGAGCCTTGTTGTAGCGCTTGCGATGCTGATCTTTGAGGTATTTGCGCTGACGCCAGCCCGGAAGCTGGTACTGATTGGCAAGAGCTGACGCAAACTCAATACTCTTACGGCAAGCGTCGCTCAGAAGGCTGATATCCGTGGGGAAATGGACATCGGTTTTGACTACGAACGAATCGGTACGGCCATGTAGCGGCTCATCTTTTTTTTAACCAGCTGGTGACCTGCATCCACCGTGACCTGGTTAATCTGATCCAGTATCTCCGGTGTGAAGAGGCTGATGTTGTCCTGTAATGTTTGTATGTGGTAGGTGTGGGTACAATAGGGACCATGCCCGAGCATTTTCCGTAATGTCCCATGTTCATTAGCCAACTCTTGCAGGCGGTCGTAGTCACAATTAGTGACAAGGCGCAGAGTGCCAAAGACCAGAATGTTCCAGAGGTCCATACCAGGACGACCATTGTGCCGACTGGCAGGAATTATGTTCTCAAGCACCTGAAAAACCCTGTGTCGCAGATCAGGTGTTATCCAGATATGTTGCAGCCCCCGGAGCAGGCGGGGAATGTCGTCTCTGGACTTGGGATTAAACGTGATGGCGGAGATATCAACTTCGCCCAACTGCATTTGTGGGTTGATGGTTTGGCGCATAAATGTGGAAACAGCCTGTTTTGGAAAATCTTCGAGTACTATATGGGGCTACAGGCTGCTGTTTTCAAGTGTTTGTGGGTTTTCGGACAGGCACTATGTAATGTGCTGGCTAATACGAATTAGCTGTAATGATATGTAAGATTCACTATATTTCCCGTGATGCAGATCAAAAAAAAGGCCTCGTCAGTAAAATCTGTGGGTCATTTCTGGTTCGGGTAGCTTGCCAAGCGCATGATATAAAGCGATTTCTGCACATTTATAAGTTCTGAAGCCGTATGACTTTCTCGTAGTGAGTTTTATCTTGGTATTCAGACCCTCTACAATGCCGCTGGAGAATGCTTTTTTGCCCTGAACCAGTTCAGGATAAGAGGCCTGTGTCGTCGAACGGTTTTAGCTACTTTCTTCATCGGCTCTATCTTTGATCGCATAACCCTTGTACACCAACGATCCAGATATTTTCCTGCCCAGTGTGGTGAGATGTAGTCCCAGAATGCCTGAAACTCTTCTTTGAGCAGGTAGGCTCTGACGCTTTTCAGGTTGTACTGAAGCACGGTGTTTAATTTGATCTCTTCTTTCTCGGTCAGGTTTTCTTTCCGTTTGAGCAAACACCAGCGAGTCTTTTTCAAAACAGGCTCATAACCATCGGCCTGTAACTGCTTGTGCTCAGACGCCCTGACTTCATCTATAGCCTTGTTCAGCATGGCTACTATGTGAAAGCGATCCAGAATATGCAGTGCCTGACTGGCAAACTCGGCAATAGCCTTCACATAGGGTGGCCACATATCAGAGCAGACATATTCCAGTTGCAGGCTGCGCTCTATACCAAAGAAAGCAAAGAAACTGCGAATCGTAGCTTCAGTACGCTCCTGACCAACCCACAGGAGCCGCGTACAGTCACGATCAATTTGGTAGACCACGGTCAGATATTTGTGACCAACTTGGTATGACACTTCGTCAACGCCAATGGCTTTGATATTGTCGAGTGAACGGTGTGCTTTGCCCCATTCAACTACATACTCAACAGCATGGAACACTTTTTCCCATGAAGTATTGAAAGTACAGGCAACCTCTTTCCAGGACAGCTTTCTGGCCCAGTTTGCCAGAAACTGCATGTAAGCCTTGGTGAGCTCCTTCTTGCCATCAGCCCATGGAACTTGTTCAACTTTTACGCCGCACGTTTTGCACTCCACCCGGCGCATTTTGTAGAGCAGAAAAACTCTGATACCCCAGAGAGGAACAAACTCAAAGCGGCGCTCGGCAAGTCGATCGTAGCCTGAAGCTGGTTTTTGGCAGCCTGAGCAGAGGGCATGACTGTTCTTTCGGGGAACCACAGTCACGTAGAACACTTCCAAGCCTTGATAGAAGCCGAGTTTTACATCCTGATAAACAAATGACTTGAGTTTATGAACCTTATTGAGGATAGTTTTAATCAGCATCAGTGGTGGCTTTTGTTGTTTTTTTGTTCATCAACAAAAAGCTATCAGAAGTCAGCCACTGGTGTCTCTATCTCAAAATATGTTCATTTTTACCCACAGTTATCCCTGAAGAGCCAAAAAAAGAAGCTACTTGTTTTTTAAAAGAAGGATGAGTGATTTACGAACAACTTCATCCGCAGTGATATGAAATAACTTATACAAATCAGCCGCTGGAGCTGATTCGCCAAAACTACTCATTCCAACAATATCACCCGTTAAACCAACATACTTATACCAAAAGTCGGTATGCAGAGCTTCAACAGCAACACGAGCCGTTACTTCTGTCGGTAATACTTGCTGTCGATATTCTTCACTTTGTTTCTCAAATACTTCTGGCGAGGGCATTGACACCACGCGGACTAAACGACCACTTTTTTCTAACTGATTTGCAGCTGATACTGCTAATTCGACCTCTGAACCTGTAGCAAGCAGAATTAGCTCCGGTGTTCCTTCAGAGTCCCTGAGAATATAAGCACCTTTTTCAATGTTACTCAGCTGTTCGTCAGTACGTTCTTGATGTTGCAGGTTTTGTCGGGAAAAGATCAATGATGTTGGACCATCAGTACGTTCAATGGCTGACTTCCAGGCAACCGCGGACTCGACTGTATCGCAAGGGCGCCAAGTGTGCATATTGGGTGTATGACGAAGATTGGCCACCTGCTCAACCGGTTGATGGGTTGGACCATCTTCTCCGAGACCGATAGAGTCGTGAGTATAAACAAAAACAGAGCGTTGCTTCATCAAAGCGGCCATACGGACAGCATTACGAGCATATTCCATAAAAATCAGGAAAGTAGCACCATAGGGAATAAACCCTTTATGCAGGGCAATGCCATTCATAATGGCGCTCATGCCAAACTCTCTAACACCGTAATTGAGGTAATTACCTCTGGCATCTTCATTGCGAATAGATTGACAGCCATCCCAGAACGTCAGGTTAGAAGGTGCCAGATCCGCTGAACCTCCCAGCAGCTCAGGAAGTAAGGAACCAAATGTGTTTAATGTGTTGAGCGAAGCTTTACGGCTGGCAATGTCCTCACCTTTGCCCTGGCAATCACGAATATAATCGTCGGCCTTTTCAGAGAAATCCGCTGGTAATTCGCCTTTCATACGACGTTCGTATTCTTCTGCCAACTCCGGATAAGACTCTTTATAGACAGCAAAAATGCTGCGCCATGCAGACTCAGAAGCTATCCCTTTTTTTTTGCCATTCCAGGCAGCGTATATTTCATCCGGTATAACAAAAGCATTGTGATGCCAATCCAGACGTTCTTTCGTCAGACTAATTTCATCAGCACCCAATGGAGCACCATGACAGTCCTCTTTGCCTTCTTTATTCGGTGAGCCAAACCCGATAATCGTTTTGCAACAAATCAGAGAGGGCTTATCTGTCTCGGCACGAGCTTCAATAATGGCGGCTCTGATGGCTTCAGAATCATGGCCATCTACTGCTGGAATAACGTGCCAGCCGTAAGACTCAAAACGCTTTGGCGTGTCATCGGTAAACCAGCCTTCAACATCTCCGTCAATGGAAATACCATTGTCGTCATAAAAGGCAATTAGCTTACCCAGCCCCAGAGTCCCGGCTAAAGAACACACTTCATGGGAAATGCCTTCCATCATGCAGCCATCACCCATGAAGGCATAGGTGTAGTGGTCAACGATCTGCAACGTTCCCCGATTGAACTGTGCCGCCAGCGTTTTTTCGGCAATAGCAAAGCCTACAGCATTTGCAATCCCCTGACCTAAAGGCCCCGTCGTGGTTTCAATGCCCGGTGCATAACCATGCTCGGGATGCCCGGCTGCCTTTGAGTGTAATTGACGGAAGTCTTTCAGGTCATCAATGGACAGTTCATAACCACTCAAGTGCAGTAGAGAGTAAAGCAGCATCGAACCATGACCATTGGACAAAACAAAGCGATCCCGGTCAGCCCAGTCCGGGTTAGCAGGATTATGCTTGAGGAAATCGCGCCACAGCACTTCAGCAATATCTGCCATTCCCATTGGAGCTCCGGGATGACCCGATTTGGCTTTCTGAACAGCATCCATACTCAAGGCACGAATAGCATTTGCCAGCTGTCTTCTTGTCTTCATTTTTTATATCTTGAATTAACTTTTAATGGTTAAGGGATAAGAATTAAGGGTTGACCTTTTCAGACTGAAAAGGTCAGGTTGGTGAAATTGAGCGCTACAGCTTTTGAGTGCTACAGCATTTGAGTGATGAGCGTTTCCAACTTTTTTTGATCGATGGCAAAGTTTCGAATGCCTTCCGACAGCTTTTCAGTCGCCAACGGGTTTTCATTCATCGCCCAGCGGAACTCAGCCTCATTAAGCACTGCTTTACTGGTTTTGCCCATACCTTGGTGCGCAAAGAGTTTTTGCTCCAAAGATTCCTGGCATTGTTCAAGCTCATCAAGCAGGTCAGGGCTGATGGTCAGGCAGTCGCACCCTGCTAACTGGCGAATTTCGTCAATGTTTCGAAAGCTGGCTCCCATCACGACCGTTTTATAATCATGCTCTTTGTAATAATTGTAAATTTCCGACACCGAGATAACGCCGGGGTCTTCAGCCGGAGCGTAATGGCTGGTTCCAGTACTCTTTTTGTACCAATCCAGAATGCGTCCGACAAAAGGCGAGATAAGATACACGCCCGCTTCTGCACAAGCCTGCGCCTGAGCCAAACTAAACAGTAATGTCAGATTGCAGCGAATACCTTCTTTTTCTAGAATTTCAGCCGCTTTAATGCCCTCCCAGGTAGAAGCAATTTTTATTAACACACGGGAGGTATCTGCGCCTGCCTGTTTGTATAAATCTAAAAGGTCACGCGCTTTGCCGATGGTTGCTTCTGCATTAAAAGACAGTCGTGCATCAACTTCCGTTGAAATAAAGCCGGGAACAACGCCTTGTATCTCTTTGCCAATACCCACCGCCAAATAGTCGCAAGCATGAGCAGCCTGTACTCTTTTGTTGTCTGACTGATAACGAGCGTACTCCAGTGCTTTTGTTAACAGCGCATTATATTGTGGCAGAGTAGCGGCTTTTAAAATCAGTGAAGGATTTGTGGTGGCATCCACCGGCTGATACCGTTTGATGGCATCAATATCACCCGTATCAGCCACTACTTTAGTAATGGTCTTTAATTGTTCTAGCTGATTCATAAATCAATAGGGTTTTACTGGAAGGAAAAAAAGTGTGCGCGACAGCAGTTGCTGCCACGCACACCGAGGGTAAATCAGATGTCAATGTTACCAGCGACATGAACTTTCATGTTCTGAGTCAAAGCCTGGGCAACAAACGCTTGTACCACTTCTTTCAGGTTTTCCTGAGGAACATAAGCCACGGAAATATGATTACTCTGATGGCCCGCCATCAGGTCATCACGACCAACACCGTCCAGCACACAGTTCATAAGTGGCCACTCACTATTGGTGCTGTTTGAACGACGCAAGAACTCTTCCTGTGGCAGTTCATAAGCAGTACCTGTACCAATATGCATGTGAACGTCAGTGCCTTCATAATGAGCACGAGCCCAAACAAAGGTACCGGCTTTACACTGGCCAGCAATACTGGAACCACCCAGAGGGAAGAACATGGCAGGCTGGCGGTAGCCTATGGCACCGGCAATGCCGCCTTTGATATGTTCAAAAGGAACAGAACCGGAAATTTCGAAATCCCAATAGAAAGTACCTTCAAATTCACTACCCCAGCGAATATCATGCAGCGTTGTTTCGCTCGGCAGACCCAGACTATCCAGCAGTCGGAACAGCATGGTTTGAGGAATCGCAGTGCCCATGTCCACTTCGTTAATGCAAGGGATTGGCTTGCCTTCACGGATAATGCTGCCATTTTCTCCCTTAATCGGATAACGCTCTGTAGAACCGATGGCACCTTCGGCAAAATCAGAGGCTGCACAACTGTCTTTCAAGCCTTGCTGATATTGAACGCCAACACTGGTCAGACCAAAACGCTCGGTGACACGAGCCATAGCGATCATCATAGCGCACTGTTCCAAAACCTGTTCGCGGGTCAGTTCTGTTGCCGCATCGGTTCCAAATTTAAAGTCCATGCCGCGATCAATGTAGAACTGCAGACACTCTTCACGCTCTTCCTGAGGTACCAGGCTCATTTCGTACAGCAAGGCTGACTGAGACAATGGCTCAATTGGCATACCAATTTTAATCAGGGATTCCTGAGGAAATACGCCATTCATCATGCCCATGCAGAACATGTCGAAAAGCCCCATAATTTCCTTGTTGTCCAGTATGTATTGACCCACCTGCTGGCCTACTTTTCCAGCTTCGGTCTCCATGACAGAGTGTTCTTTTGTCACTTCTTTCAGATAACTGACATCGTGCTCAATCTTGCCGCTTTCGAGCCAGCTCTGAAGACCTGAATAGAAAAAGTCGTCATCAAACTTTTCTGACCACAAGCGGCTGTATTCACGGCCAAGGCTGTTTAGAGTGCCAGCCATACAAAGAGCCCCTACCAGGCCAGGCCAGGTGCCGTCGAAGTTAGCAAGTAATAATACCGGACCTTCATGATGAACCAGTGAAGGGGCCAGGTGATGGGAATATTGCCAGGCTGTCATTAAAACAATCAGCGGAGCCTTTGGATCTATGGAGGCCATCACGTCAGAGCCTTCGCGCTGGTTGCTGATAAAGCCATGTCCCAGATCTTCCTTGACCGGATGAGCCCGACGAACGCTAAAACCAAATTTTTCTTTCAGGGCAGCTTCCAGCTTGCCTTCAAAGTGATTCTGAACTTCCCAGCAATTTTTGTTAGCGGTTTCGCGCAAATCACCATTAACAATGACAAATACTTCTTTTTCGTCGAGTGTCTGGCGCACTTTGGCTTCTGGCAGATTTAGCTTTAAAGAGGTCATACAATTCTCCCGAGCCCTTCATTTTGGGCTGCTGTTTTTTGATTCTGGTGGTATTAAAAATCTTTCATCATTGCCTTGTACTTCATTTGGTCTTCATACATTTCGTGGAAGACTCTGTACTTGGCGTCATGAAAGGGTTTGGTTCGATGATCAGGCGTGATGACTTGCCCTTTTGATGACATGGTTGCCATCGCCGCCTTTAGGTCAGTAAAGTCACCACAAGCTGTTGCTGCGAGCATGGCTGACCCCAAAATAACCGCTTCGTCTTCAGCTCCAAGAACAATTTCACAACCAGTTACATTGGCATGCTCTCTCAGCCACAGTGGATTCTTGGTGCCGCCGCCACACATGTGGATACGGTTAATTTGGTGCCCGGCGCTGTTCATGGCTTCAATAATATGACGCGTACCATACGACACAGACTGAATAGCGGCCATATAAATCCGGGCTAGTTCAGTCAAATTTTTATTAATAGAAAGACCTGATACCATACCTTTCAGGTGTGGATTGGCTCTTGGAGAGCGGTTGCCATGGTGGTAACCCAGTAAATGAAAATTAGACAAAAAGTGAGGATCTTCCTTTTCCAGACGCTCAACTTCTTCATTCAGGATGTCATAATGGCTTCGTACCTGCTCCTCAGCCATTTTCATCAGTTCAGGGTAAAAGGCACTGTCTTTAATTACATGATCTATAAGGGAGCCCGCGGCAGATTGCCCTCCTTCGTTTAGCCAGGTGCCAGGCACCATGGCTCCCCAATAGGGGCCCCAAACACCATTAACAAAAACAGGCTCTTTGCTTACTGCCATATGACAGGAAGATGTTCCGCCTATAATCGCTAATGTTGACTCGGGCTTGTCACCAATAACACCTACACCTCCTGCGTGTGCATCAATGATGCCTACGGCAACTGTCGTCAGCATGGTTAAACCCAGCTCGGCCGCGGCGATATCACTCAGCTGTCCTGCAGGCGAGCCCAGATCGAGAATTTGATCACCTAATTTTTCTCCTGTAATCAAATCGTCCAATCCGAGCTGCTCAAGTAAAGACATATCCCAGCTTTTGTTGTGTGCAAGATAAGTCCACTTACAGACCTTCGTGCAAACGCTACGGATATCTTTACCACTGGCGCGGTACACAAGGTAATCTGCCAAGTCAAAAAACTTAGCTGCCCGGCTATATTGTTCAGGAAGTTGGTCTTTCAGCCACTTGAGCTTTGGCAGCTCCATTTCCGGGCTGACTTCACCGCCAACATACTGCAACACTTCACTGTCTGACTGGTTTATTTCAGTCGCTTCAGCCATTGCGCGGTGATCCATCCACATAATAATGTTTTGGTCATCTGAGCCGGTCGGAGAAACACTCACCGGTTGATCATTGTTGTCGATTGAAACCAGTGAACAGGTGGCATCAAAACCAATGCCTTTGACCTGTTCAGGTTTGACACCTGACTCATTGATCACAGAGTTAACAACCTTGCAAACTTGCGACCATATATCGGACGACGATTGTTCAACAAAGTCGGGAGCAGGTCGGAACTGTTTAATAGGGCTGACAGCCTGAGCCAATTTTTGACCGGTAGCATCGAACAGACCTGCTCTTGCGCTTCCTGAACCAACATCGACCCCAACGTATAGGTGTTGCATATTGTTTTTCCGGATCTAGCTAATACGAGTTAGCTATGATCGTATCTGTCATAGATTATCGATTCAAGCGCTCTTGCGTGTTAACCGCTGTTAAGGTTGATACAAGTCAACATCTACGATTTTTTATGATAACAGTGAAAAATGAGTCAGGTATCCGCACCTCAGTCACAAAGCTTACATGTTTCAGGGAAGAGGCAACTGTATCGGGAAAAGCCGACTGCGCAAAGAAAATTAAATACTTTATTAAAGCCGGATGAAGCAGGCAGTTGATTAATAAACTGACAAAGTAGAGCAAATTTTTTGGGTAAGCGTTATACCAGTTATGCAGTTGAACCGGGAGAGGAATCGCAAGACTCCTCTCCTTTCTTTCAACTTAATTAACTGATGTTACGCACCTTAAAGGAAGGAATCAGGGCTACAGAGCAATGACCTCGTTCGGAAATCTTGATGATTCGTAGAGGGTGCGTAACTCCAGTTAATTAAGAATATTTACAGCTATTCTATGGCGCTCAAGAACCAAACACCTGTACTTCCGCAAGAGACAACACACTCTCTTCATCAGCGGATGTGTTTGATAGTTGGATTCGCACATACCGGCCAGTTCTGTTTATGGCTACTTCCGTGTTTCTTCCAACTGCGCCGCTTATATAAGTATCGAGAACGCCGTCCTGAGACTGGGAATCTTCCACGGTGGTTCCGGAGAATGGTTCATCCGAAATAAACACATGAAAGTCTGACAGCCTGTTCGAGCAGCAATCAGTGCGATTCCAGATTTTTACAACACCAATATCTTTTATACTGCCAAGATCCAGTGTCCAGTAGGGTTGACTCTCCATGTCTGTATGTGTGATCTCGCCCAAACCGTAGGAACCGCCGGTATTACCATTAATGGCTCTGCTTGCATCATTACCGTTCCATGTTGATGATTGCGTAGCTGTACCATCCAGAGCGTGATTTTCCGGCGTTGCCTGAATTTTAACCCGGGCAATACCAAAATCCTGTCCATCGGTATCAACGATATTAATCCTCAAGTATCGCGCCAGCGGACTGTCTGACAAGTACAAGTGATTAATGGCCTGCTTGTTTGTGTTGATGGTTGTCTTGGGAATGTAAGACTCTCCATAGCCTCTTGGTGTATAAAAGCTCTGGGTCGTCCAGTTATTGCCATCGTTTGATGTTAACAGCTCAAAGGTAATACCTTGCTTATGGTATTCAATTGACTGATCTGAATCGATTGATGCAAAAGCCAGATTCACCTGACTGATTTGTTTCGAATCACCAAAATCAATTTGCCACCACGCTCTGTTTGCGCCGCTTCCCGGAGTCCAGTAACTGCCAGATTGGCCATCGATTGCATGACGTGCGGTATTGGAATTATCCGATGCTGTAGCTTCTTTCCCAACAACCAAGCCAAACTCGGGAGGAATGCTACCCTCAGGCAAAGGAAGGGCTGGCGGCAGCCCTTTTACAATTGAGCTAATTGTTCTTTCTTTAGGTGAAGAGAGCCTTCCTGCATTTTCTACGACAGATTCAAAAGCCGGGTCGTAGTTTGCATTGCCACCAGACCAGTCGTTGTTGTGCAAGGTATGGAACTGGGCACCTTTTATGTGCTCATTGAGTCTGGGGCCGGTATTGTTGTAAGAAACGTTGTCGTTTACCTGAAAACCTCTGGAGCCATCATCCAGATAAACAGCACCATTCAAGTCGTACGCGCCGGTAATAACGTTTCCGGTAATACGACTGTTTATATTTGAAGATAAATTATAAACGCCACCACCATCGTGCCTTACTTGCATTGGCTTATCGATTAAATTGTTGATGACCAGCGTATCTCTTTGCTGTGTTGCACTGTTATAGCCTTTGCCGGTATTGTCATCAATAAATGCAAACTGATCAACATCGTAGCGACCCCAGCCCCATCCAACTGAAATGGCTGAGTAGGGCATATTAATCACATCGTTATTAATAACAACTGTACGTGATGCCCATACACTTGAGATACCTGAAGTGTCGTCATACTCTCTACCGGTGTTTTGAATCAGGTTGTTGTCTATCAGATTATCTTTGGTTTTATAAGAGTCATCTGGAACATGGCTGTCCTGTGCGTGACCAACCCAGACGGCACTGCCTGAAATATCCTCAAATATATTGTTAAATACAGTATTGTTTTGAGCGCCGCGTCCCAGCTCGAGAGCAGTGGCTCCCAAATGCTTGAAGGTGTTGTTTCTGAACGTGATATTATCAGAGAAATTGAATCTTACATTTCCCGGAATTTGTTCAATACCTTCAAAAGCGTCCTCTATGGTTATGTAGTCAGTGTCTTTCATATGAACACCAGACTGAACGGACAAGTATCCGTTTTCACCATTGGGGTATAACCAGGTAGCGTAAGAGAACTGAAGCCCTTCAAAGTTTACATGACTGACGCCATTGCCTTCTATTAAGTACTCAAGCCTTGGTATTGTCACTTCTACTGCATTCGAGCCTGTAAGGGTTTCACCCGGTCTGGGCTTGTAATACAGAACATTGGAAGGTGATGAAGCACCAGTGAATACCTCAACTTCCGCAAGGGACAGAACATTGTCACCATTAATTGCGGTGTCAGGCAGCTGGATACGAACATATCGACCCGCGCGATTGATATCAAACTCTTCGCTTACACCGGCTTCTCCTTCGAAAACCTTCTCGGTGACTCCTGGCTGTGTCTGCGAATCACTGATTGAGCTGCCAGTAAAAGGATCGTCAGATACAAAAACATGGAAATTCTTTAGGCGATCGCTGCAGCAGTCGGTACGATTCCAGATTTTTATGGATTCAATGGGGTTGACATCGCCTAAATCCAGCGTCCAGTATGGCTGACTTTCCAAATCGGTATGAGTCACCTGATTGTGTTCCCAGATACCGGATGTATTGCCGTTTATAGCATGACTGGCAATACCGTGACTCCATGTAGACGATTGAGTTGCAGTGCCCGAAGTAGCAATATTGCCAGAGCTGCCAGCTGCTGACGAATCGAGGTACCATTCGCCTTCTGTATCCAGTAACGCCAGATTGTTTTCTACCCAGGCAACCCGTGCATTTTGATCAACAAGGCCAAAAGGCCCCATTGCTGACGCTGTAAAAAAAGGTTCATTCAGTGTTGCTTGATTGCCAGAAACCGAGCTAACACCGCCACGGTACATTTTCCACCGATAGCCAAACACCAGCTCAATATCCGATGGGTTTTTCCATGACGATACGTCAGCCGGAGTACTGTAACCCGTCGCGTTTCGATACCAGCCTGATCCATCTACAGATCTGGCTCTGGTCGCTCTTTGACCATCAACATAAAGCTGCCTGGAGACAATGCCTTCAGGCACCGGTGCTTCCCATATGCCATTGCCATCAGGGTCACTCCAGCCTGAGATGACAGTGCCACCACTAATGATTGCAGTTTCTCCCGGAGCGGATTTGTAGGTAATCGAATACCCATTGCGACCCGAATCAATCTCGTTAAGTTCAAGCGTGGAAGACAATTCATAAGTGCCCCCTGCAAGAATAACGTTTACGTTATCCGTCAAGGGGGCCAAAGATCGAATATGGTCTCTGGCTTTGTGAAGACTTTTCCAGGGAGCGGATGAAGAAGCGTCTCCTTTAATGTCATTGCCTGTGGGCGATAGATGAATATCTATCGATGCAAAAGCTGTTGAAGCTCCCAGCAGTGCCATAGTCAGAGGTATGGTTTTATTGATACGCATTATTTGCTTTTTTCTTTTTGAGGTTGGTGGTTGCACAGTGCGGCTTTTGAAGATGCAAGAGTGTGAACTTCTAAAGCCGCCTATTTATAAGGTGGGATTTGTTTTTAACCGAGCGGTTTGATTATTTTCTGTATTGCCTCGTCATTAATGTTTTCATCCGTTACCAGGACAGCAGGAACATCGATTACTTTTTCCACCTCGTTTCCATTCAAGGCGTCGTGCAATACTTTCATGCCCATGTAACCGATCTGGAAAGCATCCTGAACAATAACCCCCTGCATAACACCGGTTTCCACAAAATTCACAATGGCATCACTGGCATCAAATCCGACAACTTTGATCTTGCCAGCCAGCCCCTGACTCTGAATAGCGGTAGCCACCCCCATCGATGACCCTTCGTTGGTGCCGTAAACAGCCGATAAATCAGGGTTGGCACGAACAACATCCATGGTTTGGTTCATGGCTCGCTGGGGGTCTCCATCGGAATACAGAGGGCTGAGAACTTCAATATCCGGATATTGTTGCTTAATTTGTTCAACAAACCCGTCAATTCGATTAATAGCTGACGATGTACCCGCATTGTGGGCAACAATAGCTACTTTACCTTTACCATCAAGAATCTGAGCCAAGGCATCAGCAGCCATGGCACCAGCGGCTTTATTGTTAGTGGCAACAAAAGACACCGGAATATCGGAGTTTACACCGGCATCAAACGTCACAATCGGAATATTCTGAGAATGCGCACGTTCAACAGAAGGTATCAGTGCATTAGCGTCCAGTGCTGCAATCAGCAAACCATTTGGCCTTCTGGCCAGTGTGTTTTCGATGAGTTGTATTTGCTGGTCTATTTGTGTTTCATCAGAAGGACCAACAAAACTGGTTTTGACATTTAATTCTTTGGCTGCCGAGTCTGACCCCATTTTAACGGTTTGCCAGAATTCATGCATAAAGCCCTTACTAACAACAGGTAAATAAACGTCTTGCTTGGCATAAGAATGGCCGGGTGTTGCCATCAAGCCTGCAGCAATAAACAGAGATGCAGTCAGAGCACGAAGTTTCATGATTTCCCCTCACTTCAGTTGCAAGTATCCTGTTCAGTGAACACACTTCAGGAATAGTCTCTTTCGAATTGATTTTTTCTGTGTTTTATACGGAACGTTTACGAAGGTTGTCCAGATAGACCGCAGCCACCACAACGGCACCCGTTGCAACCATTTGCCAAAACTGGGAAACACCCATCAGGTTTAAGCCATTTTTAAGAACGCTCATGATAAAAGCGCCAATGACAGTTCCGCCGATGGTGCCAATACCGCCAGCCAAACTGGTGCCACCTATAACCACCGCTGCAATGGCCTCCAGTTCATAACTAACACCTGCTGAGGGTTGGCCGGAATTAAGCCGTGCTGCGAGAATGAGGCCTGCAATACCGGTCAGCAAGCCACAGAAGGTATAAACCATTAATTTCACACGCTGGACATTGATACCAGACAGTCTGGCTGCTTCTTCGTTACTGCCTACTGCATAGATATAACGACCAAAAACGGTACGACGGAGAATGTATGCAGCAATGAATGCAACAACAGCCAGATAAATCACAGGGTAAGGAATTACGTCAAACAGCTTACCGTGTGCCAACATGCGAAATACTGGATAATCCAAAAAGTAAATGGCGCGACCATCCGTAAGCACCATATTCAACCCCCGAACCGACATCATCAAACCCAAAGTGGCAATAAAGGGTGGAATGCCAGCTTTTGTCACCAGCGCCCCGCTGACCATACCGCAAGCCGTAGCAGCGGCAATACCTATCATGATGCTGATTGCCAGAGGAATGCCGGAAGTGGCAGCAATACCGGCACACACACCGGAAAACGCCATCACAGAGCCTAAGGAGAGATCGATGCCTGCTGTGATAATGACATAAGTGACCCCGATGGCCATGATGCCGATAACTGCAGTTTGCAGGGCAATGGTCATCAGGTTATCGACTGACAGAAAATAAGGGCTGCCAATACTGAAAAATGCACAGAGCAATATGAGGCTCAGCAATGGTGCCAGCTTCATTATTAGTTCGCGGTTAAGGGTGAACGCTCTTTCCTGTTTATGTTCTGCTTCAGTTCCTGTGTACATAGTCATCAACTCTCTAAAGCCGCGTATTTCATAATGGATTTTTGATTCGCCTGCTCTCGTGTCAGCTCTGCAGTAATTCGACCATGACGCATGACCACAATTCTGTCGGAGAGTGCGAGTACTTCCGGAAGCTCCGATGAAATCATGATGATGGATTTACCTTGCTTCACCAGTTCATACATCAACTCATAAATTTCATACTTTGCTCCCACATCGATACCCCTGGTTGGCTCGTCGAAGATAAGAACATCGGTGTCTTTGCAGAGCCACTTGGCAATGATGATTTTTTGCTGGTTGCCACCACTGAGATTGCCAGCCAGCTGTTGGAGGTCGGGGGTTTTGATTCTGAGGCGTTTGCTAAGTTTGCTGGCTACTTCAGAGCTTTTCTTTTCATCAATGATGCCTGCCGGATTGCAATAACCCGAGTAATTACTGAGCAACGTATTGATTTCAACAGACAACCCGAGAGCCAGCCCTTCATGCTTTCTGTCTTCGGTCAAATACCCAATACCGGCCTCTATAGCATCAGGAATGGAGTGTTTAGACAGCCGTTTTCCATTTATAATAATTTGTCCACTGCTGACAGGATCTGCCCCGAAAATAGCTCTGGCAACCTCTGTTCTGCCAGCGCCCATCAGGCCGGAAAATCCGAGGATTTCACCGCGGTGCAGATTAAAACTGACATCGCTCAGTACATCTTTACGACAAAGGTCTTTTACTGTCAGTACGACTTCATCACAAACCGCGGACTGGTGAGGTGGGAAGATATCGTCAAGGTCTCTGCCTACCATCATGCTGATCAGCTCATCCAATGAGGTATCCTGATAGTTAACAGTGCCCACATAGCAACCATCTCGCATGACTGTGGCCCGGTCTGCAATGGCTGCCAATTCTTCCAGTCGGTGAGAGATATAAACAATACCTACGCCACGATTTTTGAGCATTTTCGTAACCTTGAAAAGGCTTTCTATTTCACTCTCCGTCAGTGCTGCGGTTGGCTCATCCATAATGAGTATTCTGGAGTTGCACGATAATGCTTTTGCAATCTCTACCATTTGCTGCTGGGCAACGGTCAGGGTGTTTACAAGCGTTTCAGGGGCAATATCCAGATTCAGGTTTTGGAGAATTTCACTGGCAGCACAATTTTGGCTGTGCTCATCCAGTCGCCAACCTTTACGATGCTCCCGACCAATGAATATATTTTGAGCAACCGTAAGGTCGGAGCAAAGGTTAAACTCTTGATGAATAATACTGATGCCAAGGTGTTGCGCTGTAAGTGGATCGGTGACGTTAACAGCCTGACCATCCAAAAATATTTCACCATCGTCTTTTTGGTGAACGCCGGAAAGGACTTTCATCAGGGTGGATTTTCCGGCACCGTTTTCACCAAGAAGGGCGTGAACTTCGCCTTTTCGGATGTCGAAATCTACCTGGTCCAGAGCAATAACGCCGGGAAAACGCTTGGAGATATTTTTCATTATCAATAGGGCGTCAGACATAGGGTTGACCCCTTAATTTACGAAATAATAAAAAAGATAATAGTCGTTTATATGTGATTTTTTTTAAAAGCATTTATTGCACGCATTTATGCTAATTCGTGATAGCAAAAAGGCTATATTTGTGCCCGTTAATCATCAATACTTATTTCGGTCAATCAATCATTCATTGACACAAATCACCGTTTTTAACCAGAAAGTGACACCTGCATAGACTGCTTACTGAACACTACAGAATTTTAAAACACCGGGTCAAAAGACCCGGTTTCATGAATGATTCAGCTCTTTTCTCTTAATCCATAATGTTTAAATTTGCCCAGTACCACGGCAATTTCATCGTCGGAAAGCGTCGGGATTTCCAGTCCTGTTTGCAGTAAGTTAGTGTAAAGCTTGGACAGGGTTTCAACTTCTTCTGCCAACCAGACTGCTTTGGCCAGCGTTTCTCCGGCAGCGGTCATGCCGTGATGCTGCATCAAGATGGCATTTCTTTCAGCAAAGCCCGTGGCAACATGGTCTGACAGTTCTGGAGTACCGTAGGTGGCGTAGGGAATACAGGGAATATCTTTACCGCCTGCGGCAGCAATCATGTAGTGAATGGCTGGAATAGCCTTATTCAAAATTGATAGCGTGGTGCTGAATTGTGCATGATTGTGAACAACGGCATTGAGATCCGGACGCGTTTGATAAATGATCTGATGGAAGCGCCATTCACTGGAAGGCACTTTGTTATTGTCATAAGTGCCATCATTACTGACAAAGACAATATCATTTTCTTCCATTTGATCGTAAGCAATGCCGGAAGGTGTAATTAACATTCCATTATCAAAGCGGCAACTGATATTACCGGCTGTTCCCTGATTCAGGCCTGATTGATTCATGCCCTTGCAGGCTTCAATTATCTTTCCGGACAGGTCGTATCTGATACTCATGGGTAGTGGTTCCTTGCTGAAATAATGCTCGGTTCGCGCCAATGGTAATTGTGAGTGTTTTACACTTCGGGATGACCGAATGTGACCGATATTTTTTAAATATACGATATTGCTTTTGTTTTATTCAATAGAAATTTTACTTGAGCAGTAAGTTTTAGACTGTATTTTAGGTGATTTTTCTTTCTGTTAGGCTGTTTGCATCACTATTGATGTAAATCAAGGATGACCGATTGCGACCGTTTTATTGTAGTTTGCATTGAGAGGTTCAAAGTGAATAAAGAGTTAAACAATCGCCTTAGGGGTATTGTGAACCGGGTTGATCATTCCGGCTCTGTCAGCGTGAAAGATTTGGCTGTGCAGTTCGATGTTTCGGTTGAAACCATGCGCAGAGATCTGAGAGTGCTGGAAGAAAAAGGCCTGCTCCGTCGTCAACATGGAAGTGCACTGTCGCTGGTAGGCGACGAGGTGGGATTGGCATTTGGGCAAAGGGCTGATGAGCAAGCGTCAGAAAAAAATGCTATAGCACAAAAAGCAACAAGCCTGGTTCGGGCTGGTGACGCCATCATGCTGGATGCCAGTTCAAGTAGTTGGTATTTGGCAAAAGTGCTGCCTGATATGAAGTTAACCGTGATCACCAATTCAATGCGAGTAGCCTTCGAATTGGTGTCACGACGAAAAATCAAAACACTAACCATTGGTGGGGAATACTCGGAAAAGTACGGTGCTTTTCTCGGGCCGCTTGCAACATCACAGGTTGGTAACTTTTGTGCGGATATTCTGTTTTTTTCCTGCACCGGCTTTCAGGAGGAGTCAGGCGTCTGGGAAAGCAACGAAGCTAACGCTGCGATCAAACAGTCAATGTTGAGAAGTGCAGAACGCAGCGTGCTGTTATGCGATTCGTCAAAGGTTGGGAAATCAGGCCTGATCCGCCTTTGCAAGACCGATGATCTAAGCCGGGTTATTAGTGAATAAAACGCACCTTTCTTTTTATACGACACTAGATATGTGTTAGGAGTTACTATGGCGCAAGACCTTGTTATTGTACTGGACTGCGGAGCCACTAATGTCAGGGCAATTGCTGTAGACGCTGAGGGCTGTGTAGTCGCCAAGTCTTCCAGGTCGAATGAGACTGAGCCAGCTCCAGATAACCCTTCATGGCATGTTTGGCCGCTGGAACGTATTTTTGAAAAATTCAGCCTTTGCTGTCGTGAAGTATTGAATGAGGTCAGCCCTGAGCAAGTAAAAGGCATCACTGTCACAACATTTGGTGTAGACGGAGGACTGGTTAACAATGTTGGCGAGTTGGTTTATCCCGTCATTAGCTGGAAGTGCCCTCGCACAGACGCATCTATGCAACGGCTTAAGGAATATTTTAATCCTGACGAGGTCGCATTGGAATCCGGCGTTGGGCATTTCGCTTTTAATACACTGAACAAGCTTATTTGGTTCAGGGAAAATCGACCTGAGTTGCTGACAGATGCCCACGGATGGATGTTCATAAGCTCACTGTTTACTCACAAACTGACCGGACGAATGACCAATGATGCCACAATGGTTGGGACGGCTCAGCTTACTGATCTGAAGTCGCAGGCGTTCAATGGAAACATTCTTTCTGTACTTGGTCTTGACGCTCACTTTTTTCCTGAAGTCGTTCAAGCTGGCGAAGTGATCGGTGAACTGCTACCTGACCCTGCCGACAAGCTGGGTCTACCAGCCGGTATTCCGGTTATCTCCACAGGACACGATACGCAGTTTGCTGTCTACGGCTCTGGTGCCAAAGAAGGTCAGCCAGTGTTGTCTTCTGGCACTTGGGAAATATTAATGGCCCGTTCCGGACATATTGATCAATTGTCGTCAAATGTATTTGATGATGGATTTACCTGCGAATGGGACTCTCATGAAGGCGTTTATAACCCGGGCATTCAATGGTTGGCGTCAGGTGTACTGGAGTGGATTGGCAATCAGCTGTATACCGGGCTGGAAGGCGCTGAGAAATACACCAGCATGATTAGAGAGGCTTCTGACGTACCGCCCGGGTGCAATGGGGTGAATTTTAATCCGGATTTTCTGACAGGTCGCAACGGCAAGTCTGACGGCTCTATTTGCGGACTTACTCTCAACACTGGCCGTGGTGCTATTTATCGTGCAGCTCTTGAAGGACTGTGTACCAAATTAAAAGGCAGCCTTAAACAGCTTGAAGATATTGGCGGCTTTTCAACGTCTGAATTAATCCTTGTTGGCGGTGGTTCCAAAAACCCTCTTTGGAATCAACTCAAAGCCGATACTCTTCAACTGCCTGTTAAAGTGCTCAAAGAATCAGAAACAACGGTTTTGGGTGCTTCAATGTTTGCAATGGCTGGTGCGGGTTTGTTTGAAAGTCCCGATGCTGCACGAATGGCGTTCAATATTCAATATGAAACCGTGCTCCCAAGCTGTTAACTATTTTACAAAAAAACTGTAAAGGAAGAAGACATTATGTTGAAAGGAATATCTCCGCTGGTATCACCGGAGCTGTTAAAAGTAATAGCAGAAATGGGACACGGCGATGAATTACTGATTGCTGATGCGCATTTTCCTGGTCATGCCTTGAGTAATCATGTTGTTCGTGCTGACGGTGTTCCGGCAGATCAACTGCTGAAAGCTATTATTCCTCTTTTCGAACTCGATGCGTATTCGCCTCCACTTATTATGATGAGCCCAACCGACGGTGATGAGCTTGATCCAGATGTCGAGAGAAGGTACCGAAAAGCGCTATTTGGTGATGAGGCTGGACTGGATATATGCCGCGCCGAGCGCTTTGCATTTTATGAAAGAGCACAAAAGGCTTTCGCAGTAGTAATGAGTGGTGAAGTCGCCAAGTACGGCAACATTATTTTAAAAAAGGGTGTAACACCTGTTTATAAATAGTAGGAGTTGTTTGTTATGAGTTTTGCATTAAATATGCCCAAACTTAGTCTTTCGGGTTCTGGCGCTGTTGCTGATGCAGTAGCGCATCTGAAAAAACAGCCTGTAAAGAAAGCTCTGATTGTTACAGACAAGACTTTGTTGGAGCTGGGTGTTCTTAACGCGTTACTGGCCGAGCTTGACAAGACTGGCGTGGCTTCTTACCTGTTTGATGACGTGATGCCCAACCCGACCGCCCGCCTGGTGCGTAAAGGGGTTGAGGTTTATCAGCGTGAAGGTTGTGATTGTTTCATTGCAGTAGGTGGGGGGAGCCCTGTAGATGCTGCCAAAGCAATTCGCATTATGGCTAGCAATGACGGGGATATCTGCGATTATAATGGCATTGGAAAAGTTCAGAATAGCGGTGCTTATTTTATTGCTATTAACACGACAGCTGGTACCGCTGCTGAAATGACATCTAATTCAGTCATCACTGACGAAGACAATAAAGTCAAGATGGTGATCATTGACCCTAAACAAATCCCGGATATTGCTGTAAATGATCCTGAGTTGATGACTGACTTGCCTGCCTCTGTGACGGCAGCGACTGGAATGGATGCGCTGACTCATGCCATTGAAGCATACGTTAGTGTGGGGGCACATACACTGACTGACCATAGCGCATTGGAATCCATTCGCATTATTAGTCAGTGGTTACCTGTTGCTGTTGAGCAGGGTGAAAACCTGATGGCACGGGATAAAATGGCTTGTGCTCAGTTTTTGGCAGGCATGGCTTTCAATAGCGCAGGTCTTGGTTTGGTACACGCTATGGCGCATCAGCCCGGTGCGACTCACGATCTCCCACATGGTGTTTGTAACGCTATATTGCTACCTCATATTTGTGCATTTAATGCTGCGGAAAATCCGGAAAAATTCAGAGCAATTGCTGAAGCTATGGGGGGGGATACTCTGCGCCTTAACGATGCGGAGGCTGCCAAGCTGGCAGTCTCGTTGATTAAGAAACTCTCTGATCAGGTGGGGATTCCTTCCGGTTTTGGCAAGCTGGGTGTGAAAGAAGAGGCTCTTGGTCGCTGGATTGAAAAAGCCTTGAATGACCCTTGTTATGGCGGGAATAGCAGGTCAGCGACTGCAGAGGATATTTACGAGCTGTATAAACAAGCACTTTGATAAACCTTCAAACTCCAAATACGTTCTAAATGAAATAGACCCACGCTTCCGTAAGAAGCCGGGTCTTTTTTAGAAGGTGCTCATATGATATTGAGAGGTTTTACTTCTCTATAATTATGGGCTTAACAATGTGAAGCTTGCTTTCAGAGGCTTCTTTGTTAAGTAACTGCTTCATTAATTTTATGCTCAGCTCTGACAAGAGTTTTGTATTTTGTTTCATGGAAACGACTGGGTTTGGGCAAAATTCCAGCATAGGGTGGTCGTCGAAGGAGCCTATCACCATATCCGGGGCAATTTTGCCGTATGTTTTATGAAGGTACTCCATTGCACCCTCTAAAATAGGCAAAGAGACGGTGACTATACCGAGTGGCGCCCTTCCCAGCCGCTGGCAAATCTGCTGCATGATCAGATAGCCATTCATACGCTCATTCTTGCCATGAAGGATGATCTCATTATCCGTCAATTTAAAGCCATTACTACCAAGCCCAACGATCAACCCTTTTAGTCGAGCCTGGACAGACGGCAGGGATATACCGGCTCCTAAAAAAAAGAGTTCACTAGCCATGTTTGCCAACTTTTTCCCAATGACCACCCCACCGTTGTAGTTGTCAGTAGCCACTACAGGGAAGCTTGATATACCAAAGTCACGGTCAAGGATGACAATTGGCTTTCCATTCTCATTAGAGCCAAGAGCTGTTTGCCGCTCTGCTGAGGAAGGTGTAATGAATAGCCCGTCAACGCCTCTTGCCATGAGGTTTTTGAAAACACTTTCTTCTTTTTCTTCATCATCACCACTACAAGCTGTTATTAGCTGATAGCCTGCAGCACGACAATTGGCCTCAAGTTCTTCAGTCAGGAAGGCGAAGAAAGGGTTGGTAAGGCTTGGGATAATCAGTCCGATGGTTCTTGTCTGTTTTAATTTCAGGTTGCGGGCGGTCTGATTGATGGTGTAGCCGTGTTGCTTAATAATGCCCTGAATTTTATCGCGGGTTTTTTCACTGATTCTGTATTTTTTGTCCTGCCCATTGATAACGAGCCTGACTGAAGTGACGGATACGCCCGCAAGCTTTGCTATTTCGTCTACAGTCTTAGTCATAATAAAGCCATAACCCAACTACCCAGAAAAATAAATCTTTTATTACTGCCAGATTACAATATCTCTGCAAAGTCAAGCTATCAGCAATTAGCACAGGATTGCCTCTGAAAAACTCATGTTACGCACCCAGAAAAATCTGCCATGCTTTAGAGCATGAACACAGAGCTGTTTGAGCTGTATAGCGATTACCTGCTGTCCTCATTCGGCAAAACGACAGCTACACAGCTGTCATCTTTGCTGGACGGCGCATACAGCCATGATCAGGTAACACGCCTTCTGTCCCGTAATCACTTCGACAGTAAGACTCTTTGGCACCATGTTAAAGCCGTTGTGCGTCAGGAAGAGCGCGATGATGGAGTACTTATTGCCGACGACACTATTCAGGAGAAACTCTACACTGATGAGAACGACCTGATTGCATGGCACTTTGATCACACCTTTGGTCGTTCGGTAAAAGGTATCAACCTTCTCAACTTTGTTTACCATGTCGGTGATATCTCTATTCCCGTGGCCTACAAGCTTATCGAAAAGCCTATTCAATACTCCGACGTAAAAACTAAAAAAGTTAAACGCAAGGCTGAAACCACCAAGAACGAAGACTTTCGGGAGATGCTGAAAGTTTGCTGTGATAATCAGCTCAAATTTCGTTACGTGCTGGCAGATAGCTGGTTCTGTTCTAACGACAACATGCTGTATATACGACACGAATGCGATAAGCATTTTGTCATGGCCAGCAAGTCAAACCGGAAGGTTTCGCTGAGTGAGGAAGATAAAAGTCGGGGGCGCTCACAGCGCATAGATTCCATTGATTTCTCAGAAGAAAAGCCTATCAAAGGCTGGATTGCAGGCGTGGACTTCCCCGTTCTGCTGTTCCGGCAGGTCTTTACAAACAAAGATGGCAGTAAGGGCATTCTCTATCTGATATGCAGTGATCTTGAGTGTGACGCAGAGGCTTTGAAGGCGATCTACAAAAAACGGTGGAAAGTTGAAGTCTTCCATAAAACACTCAAATCTAATGCGTCAATGGCCAAGTCACCGACTTATACAGTTTTGACGCAGAGTAATCATCTGTTTATGTCGATATATTCGGCATTTCGTCTCGAGGTGCTGGCTAATAAGCTTGATTTAAACCATTTTGAGTTGCGGGCAAAGCTTTATCTCACTGCATTGAAATCATCGTTCCAGAAACTTCAGTCGATGAAGGGGTGCGTAACATGAGTGAAAAATTAGAACTGTTGATCTGTATCAAATCAGACTACATATGTCAGGGCAAAAATATGATCACAAATTGGACAGTGCTATGGCCCCAGAGTCTGTAAACTCTCCTTCTCTCGATCCCGAAGAGTCTCGCCAGATTTTCATTCCATGGATACAGGGTGTTCCTTCCGAGCTCGAACTCCCTGAAAGCCGGATCGTCGCACTTGACAGTAAAACGGTGAAAGGCTCCGCATGGAACAAAGGAAAAGATTCCATACACATGATGAATACTTGTTGCACTGAAGCAGGATGAGTCAAGTAGATATGTCCACATTGGAGCTTTTGACCTGCAACTTGACTTAACCTCAGTCAGAGTATGCCATCAACACTTTACCCATAAAATGTTGATGGATACATCATGACCAAAACACAACTTTAAATAAGCTCCGCTCTTTTTGCACACCACTTTCAGAAATTTAAGGCATTCGTTCTGGAAAAAGGGCGCTTGCTTTTCTATTCCTTTGCCTCACCCCCTACACAGATGGACAAGAGGGATACAAATACGACATTTATAAAGCAGCTCGTGAACAATTAGCTTTTCAGGCATGGGAAAAATCAGACATTGGTAGCGGTGAAATTATTTCTGCCACTCTTCAGACTATAGAGCTTACAAGCCCAAATAATAATCTGGTTTCATGGCAAGCCAAGTACGGTGAAGACAAGCGCCCTCAGCAGCCAATGTATGTGGCACAGGAATCTGGATAAAATCGAAGGTTGTCTTTACAGGCTATACCACACGTCGAAAGAAGTTGATTCATTTGAAGAACTGACAGTTATTTTTGGTAGAACGTACCCGCTCATAAGCTATTTATTATTCATAAAAGATCGTTCTCAGTTTTTATCCATTTCGCCACATTACATGGACAGAGCTTTTGAGTTGCTTGGTGCAGAGTTCAAAACTAGTCATCAGTGCTCGTGGGAAAATTATTTTGTGTACCTTTAGCTCATTCATGATCTGAAGGTGATGCTGGCAGAGCTGCTGAATACAGAAGTGACCTTGCTGGATGCTCACTCTTTTGCCTGGATTTTATCAAGCCAGATGGAGAAAGAAGGGAAGCTGGGTGATTTGGTAGAGGTGCAGGAGAATTTGGCGACAGAAAGGGAAAGCAAGGTCAAAACTCGTGTTGGTCAGGAGAAATTCCGTAGTGACCTCCAGGATTATTGGTCAGTCTGTGCTGTTACTGGGTGTTCGAAACTTCTGACAGCCTCTCATATTAAACCCTGGGCAAAGAGCAGCCCTTCTGAGCGACTTGATCCTTTTAACGGACTGTTGCTATCTCCGGCATTGGATCAATGCTTTGATGCAGGGTATATCAGTTTCGATAATGATGGTGAAATTATGATTTCACCTCAGCTGGGGGATCAGAGCCGGGAAGCTATGGGGATTGACGCGTCCATGAAGCTTGCAACTTTTGATAATAGGCACAAGGAGTATCTGGACTATCACCGGAAGCATGTTTTCAAGTGAGAGCGGCTTTCAATGCGAAGCCTAGGGTCTGATTCCCCGCAGCTTGCTGCGATTCTGCGGCGTTAGCCGCAGCATGGGTTTGTGTCTACATTGGAGAGATGGTTAAAAGCAGTTTTATCCGAAAATCTCACAATGTAACTGTACTTATGTATCATTTAGTCTGCCCTGCAAAATATAGACGAGTAGTGTTCAGTGCAGATGTAGACGACACACTTAAGAAAGTTTGTTTAGATATAACTGACCGTTATGAGATATATTTTTTGGAAATTGGAACAGACAAGGATCATGTCCACTTTTTGATACAGTCAGTACCAACGCTAAGTCCTAAGGATATTGTCCAAACGGTAAAAAGCATTACGGCGAGAGAAATATTTAAACGCAACCCAGAAGTAAGGAAGGAGCTATGGGGTGGTGCGTTATGGAGTTCCGGTTATTTTATGACGACAGTAGGGCAGAATGCTGGAGAAGACGTAATAGCTAAATATGTTAAGAATCAAGGAAATAACGACTATCAACAGCTATATAGGTCACCAATGAACCCAAATCAAATGAGCTTGTTCATGCAGTGAACTTGCGACTATGCATAGATACCTCGCAGCTTGCTGCGAGGTAGTTCAAGTGTGCCGAGCATGTTGCACAGCTTGGGGGTGAAAGTCCCCTGCCCAGCCAGATGAGGGCGAAGGGCTAGCGAAGCACAAGGTTTGTATCGCGAGGTGCAGACTGAAGGCAGTGTGGAGCAAAACTGCGAGCTGACGAATAGAAATCGGATATGAGGCTGTCTGCGTGAGGACGAGTCAGCATGTGATGACGAAGTCCCATACTCATCCGGACACTCGGACAGTAAATCCGGCAGTTGTGCAGGGAAGGCGGTGTAACTTACCTCGGGAGGTCTGTCTGGTGTCTGATATTTCAGACTGAGGTCATCGTAAGATGTCCTGATCGCCATACAGAAGTCAGCAGACGGCATAGTAGCTGGCGAAGTCAGTGAAGGCCTGAACGGTTAGAGCGGTGATTAGTTTCTGTTTCTCGATATATCGGACGCAGACAAAGGCCAGCAAACACTGGTGCTCATGCCAAGCGGTGACGGCGGAACCGAAAGCTGCAAGGTCATAAGAGCTGAGACTATATCGGCATTACAGGATTACAAAAGCCCGGCGGGTGGTGTGAGTCATATGTCTTGTATCACTGACCCTTCCATTGTCATGTTTGTGCTGATGGTAGACGCTTAACTAACCGAAACGCCCAGTACGGACCCGTACGCTGGGTGTTGTGGGAGGAGTGGAGCCGCGAGGCTCCACCCTATCCCGATTATTTTAAGTTTGTCTTTTTCGGCAACAAATTTCTTAATATATGTTTCCTTCCTTAAAGCTGATTTTTTTTGTTTTTCAGACAGTGTTGATATTGGTGTTTTGAGTTTTTCTTTTGTTGAACTGGATATTCTTCCAGAAATAAGTCTTATTTGATCATCCATCCAGCTCTTATAGAATTCATCTTTTGTTATATGGAGCTCTTCGCCATCATAACGATCGGAAACGATCATTTCTGTTTCGCCTACTGAGATAATAACGTACACTCTACTCTTGAATCGGTACTGCATTTCAGGTTCTATTGGAGCTTTCATCCCAAATACCTAACATTGTTGAGCTATTTAATTCTTCAAGACATATGTCAAATTCTAAAACCCTATTAGCTAGACACTGGTAAACATAGACTATGGCTTGATCTCTTTTTATTTTTCTTGATTTGCTTATTTGTTCTACTATCTTTTTTAAAGATATTTGACAGTTTTTCGTATCAAGAATGAGTTGTTTAATTTTTTCTATGATTTGTTTTTCAGGTGTTTTACCTAAGTGCAATCTCATTTTTTGAAAGTTTTTTAAACGAGCCCCTTTTCAATATAATCGCCTGTAACCAAAATGAAATTAAAATCCATATCGTTAAAGGTTTTTTCTATTTCATAAAATTTATCCTCTTCCTCTTCAGACATTTCAAAGCCTTTGGGCTTTATTTCATAAAATGTTGGTTTGAATATGTAGAAGTCAACTAAAAAATCTGCAGTGTATTGATGACCAATTTGATACAAATCATATGTGATAGTTTGCGGTTGAGAAATGAAACCTCTTACACGGCTATCAGCTTCCAAAAACTCAGCGAAATTAAATTCATTTGGTGATTCTGTTGCCAGATGCATACCCATTTTTTTACTTGGATACTTGAGACGATGATTGCCAGGAGTTAACTTTCTGGTACCTAAGTACTGTTCAAGCAAGGGAGTCGTGAGTTTCGGCTCCTATAAACAGAATCAAAAACATCTGATCTATTTATAGAAGCGAAACTCATTTTGTGCCAATCTTTTCTTAAATTCTATGCCATACTATAATTGAAATATGACAATCTTTACTTAAAAAACCAGCAGTCATGTTGGAAACACCATAAGCTGGTGAGTAATTGCCTGTAACACCTTGATTTTACGTTCTTAAGTTAACCATAAGCCGGTGAGTTTTTTAACCATATGCTGGTAATTTCTATGACTTTAAAACCATAAGCTGGTATTTTCCATTAGCACTAAAAACACATACGGTTACGACCACATAGATCGCAATACAGTGTACTGTTTGTCACGGCGTTGGGTGAAGAACAATATCCTCGTTTAACCCCAAAAACAATATAGCTTCACTTTGGCCCTGCTCATCCCAACATAATGCAAGGAGCAGCTATCATCACCAGATAATGAAACTGGGTCAGGAAGATCTAATAGAATAACAACATCACTTTCAAGACCTTTAAAATGCTTTATTTCTGCAAATGTTATCCCTTCGAAGGGGTATTTTCTGACTTTATAATCATCTAATTCAGCAATATCGACGGTTTCATCCTTGGCCAGCTTTGAGAGCAATGACCGACGCTTTCTGACAGATGAGAGTAAGGTTATAGAGCTCTTGTCTATTTCTGAATATCTTAATTCCTTTAAAAGTTCTGAAAGGTGATTGACCAATACAGCCTCATTGCCCCGGTATTCGGTAACCTCTGGACCTTCAACAAGCGTTGGTTTTCCTAGATCGCAGTTAAGTGAAGCTTGAATACTCGTCAGAATATTGCTCGTATTTCGGCAGTTAATGTTAAGACGAAGATAAGCAGGATTATTTTTTGTTCCTAGCCAGTCCAAAGCACTCTCATCTACGGATGACAAAACATTAGCCTGATTATTAGCATCGTGAAAAAAGTACCATTGCCCCTTATCCAACCCTCCCGTGACAACATGATCCAAAGCATTGAGGTCCTTATTGTTTAATAGGTCTTGCCCCTCATCAACAATTAAAACATCAAAAGTATCAAGCCCTGAACGCCTCATCGCTGCAGAGAGCCCATTGACTGTTGCGACCACTAGATTTTCTGACTTGATCCTTGTCATTAAATAATGGCGTAGCCAAGATGACTTGCATGCCAAAAGTACTGTTTTTCCATGCGCGATAAAACGCCGGGCCATCTCTGCAGCCAGGAAAGTTTTTCCTGTTCCTGCTCCGCCGGAACATAAAACACGCCTATTATCCATTGCCATATCAACATAGTGATACTGTTCTTCTGTCAAACTAACCGATGAGTTATTTACACTCTCAATTTGATCAAACAGCGGCTGAACTACTTCGAAGTTTGGTCGTAGGAAGGTAGCAATGGCATACACATCCTCCTTTGAAAGCAGGTTGGCATTTGCTGGCCGTTTATAGTTCCAGTACTCAAATAAATCACTCAACCATTTATCAAATTGTCGTAAATCGGTGGAATCACAGATCATTTCCCGGTCCCACTCAGCGCCAGGTTTATTCCATACCACATTAGGGAAGGCCACTGCATAGCCTATCGGGATACGTGTTTCCTCAAGCTTAACAAGCTCTTTGATTTTTTGGTTAATCGCATGCACAGCACCATTTGCCTGCTTGAATGGATCTGAGATACGGTGAACACCATGCTTATTTTCTGTAGACCACACACCATCTTGGAAGGATATTTTACCTCCTTTCACTTCGAGTACGAACAAGCCGAAGGTACTTACGATAACAAAATCTGCTTCCCCCTCCCGCTTTTGTGCATGACTTGTCAACGCCAGAGAGTGGAAGGCGACATGATCAGCTCCTTCCACTTCTGCTGCTTGAAGAGCCGAAAATACCTGACCTTCAGCATAACTGTTATTGTCGTATGGAATGTTCGGGATAATCTTCATTTATGACTTTTTCTTAAATGCATCAATGATTGGATTGAAGTTAAAAAGCTCACTGGCATTACTAATTGTTTTTATGCTCATGAATTTTTCGAGCGAATCAAATATAATCTCTGCCGTAATCTTTGGCTCTGCTCTAGGTTTTACCATGGTCGTCCAATTTACAAATTCATCAATCGACACATCCATATGACGGCTGAACCACATATAAAAATCGCGCTTTTCATAATAATTTGTATTGCCAGATTTAAAGCACTTGTCGTAGAGCATCAGCGGTCTCGACGGTTCAGGAAAACTTATCACATTGCTCTTATCTTGTTCATGCATATACTCCGCCATTTTGAATGAAACCCAGGTAGATAAGTCCTGAATGCCTCTGATTGCTGATGGAACATTGATAAATCCATTAACCGCCCCAAAAAAAAGAGCCAGCAAACAGTAATCCTCTTCTGTAAATCTATTGTGATAGTACTTCAGCATGGTTTCAGAATGGTCACGCACAAAGAACATAGTCAGCAATATAAATATTTTCGAACGTCCCGGCTCTTTGGCTTCATAATGCTTAATAGTTTTCTCAAAAATGGTATCAGAATCATCGGTAAGTGTTCGCTCAACAAGCCCGGTCAAACTATTAGCTATACCTGCACAGTCTCTGGCATAGCCAGCAGGCAAGTGTTCATCTTTCAGAAGCTGGAGAATGTCGTATCGTGCTTCATCAACATTTGTCTGATCAGAAATACAACGAATGATTTGGCTATACAATTGAGCAGTTTCACTCGAGTTGTCATTTTTCCCAAAAAATTCTAACAATGGCGCTATATTCTTTTGTTTTTCAGAATCTATATTGTTAGCTGCAAAATCATGAAATGTTTGCGAAGACTGTCGTCCATTTTTCGTCTGGTAATATAAAAGGATTAATGCGCCACCATATGAGAAAGCTTTATTATAGTTCAGTTTTCTGTTTGGTACCTGCTCACTGAGAGACTTCGTTGCAGTTAACTCACTTTCAGCTCCTAAAGCTAAGTTGCCCTCTGCTCGTTTAGGCCCTTTAAAAAGAGCTGCCTTGTTGGTGACAAACTTTCCGCTGTTGCTGCCATAAGCGCACTCGTACTTGATCGCAATAGATTTTTTAGTACCTACATCCTTTAAAATAATATTTTTGATGCAGCTCAGTGGAAGTGGCGCAGGCAACAACACCTCAGAAAATGTTTGCGAGTCATCAATGTTGCCTTCGATATTAAATGGGTGATAGGCACCTTTTTCAAGCTCTTCTGTGCGATAGAATGCCGAGGCAGTAATCTGTTTAATATCAAGCTCAAGCAAGCACTCGGATAGGTTCTCATCTTCACTTTTAGCAACTTGCAGTGCACCCAATAGATTGCTTTGAGGGTAACAAGGCAGGTAGCCATCAGGCGTATCACACATGGCATCATTCACATATGCGCTCTTAGGGAACCCGTTTTTGTCAACGATTAAGCCGCAATTGAGAAAGAATTCCAAGTTTTCAGTATTTGTAACAATAAACCAGGCAGTGGCACTCATAACTGTCGCCTCTTTAGTAACTCGATTTCCGTTTTTTTCCCATTATGCTCAATGATGACGGTTTCATCTTCAGGGGGGAGTATCTCTTCCAGAATACTCGTTTGGCTTGAGCTTTTCAGCAGGTAGAGCCTTTCCCTGGCTCTCGATGACATCACGTATAGCCGCTTCATTAAGCTCTCTTTGTCATTTGAGATGGGCTTGAACCCATCAACTAAGATAAACACGATATCGAACTCAATGCCCTTCACTGACTTATCGTTCAGTACAACGATGCCACCATTGCCAAAATCGATATTGACACTTCCCTTTTGATCCGAGAAATACGTACTGACTACTGGAGCCGAATATTTACGGCTCTTGTCATCTTTCTGTAAGTCCTTAGTCCACCATTCTCGCTTATTTTCATTGGCTACAAAAAAGCCTATGAGTTTGCTGGGGTCTCTGTCATATTCGCTGAGGATCTGCTCTTTTACGCGATCGATTGTTTTGTATTCGAATAAAATGGGTGTGTTTACTGAAGGTCTGTTTGGAAGCCGTGGTTTAGGACTGGTTTTATCTGTGTAAAAATAATTTGAAAAAGCAGCTATTGCTGTCGTGTTTCGCCAGTTCTCTTTCAGCTCAATTACGTCACTGTTTTCAAGCCCCAAAACCTCTTCAATATCTTTTCTTGATGAGTTTTCATCTGTAATTTGCTGATTCTGATCCGCAACAACAAAGAAATTTTCGATACTTAAACTTTCAATACATTCATACCAGTCGGGGGGTAAATCCTGACCTTCATCAATAATCAGGCTATGGTCTGAAAAATTAGCGTTGTGTTGTTCAAAGCGTTCGGATACTTTTTCGTAGTCTGGCTTATGTGCTTCAATCTCTGGCATCTTATCTGTGTGGTAGGTTTGTGCAGTACCGCCGACGATATTCCAGTGAAGATCATAAAGCCAGGACATTGCGGTGCTCATGTTCCCCGAAACATCATCACCCAGTAAGATTTTATTGGCATGATTAAGCACATGGTTGAATGTCAAAAAATGTACATTTTGCTTATTTTCTAACTCTTTCATTCTCCATAGTGCGACCACTGATTTACCTGTACCGGGAGCCCCTACTACCAAATATTGCCCATCCGCTGGAAGTCGTAATACTCTCCTCTGATCTTTAGTTAGCTCATCTCGTCTGGGGAGCTTAAAAATTCGTTTAGCCATCTATGTTTCTCATTACATCTCGTAGAGAAGGTATTCCCGATGCGGAATTTCCCTTAATAAATACACGGTCTAAAAAAACGTTGTTATAGCTGCAAGACGTGTCAGGCACCAATGCACAGGCATGGCAAGCCGCGCGGTTTAACCATGAGGGACCTTGCCCCTCCATTTCCCCACAAACCGGGTCTAACGAACACCAGTCCGCCTGACGTAAAGCAGCATCAAATAAGCGCATGAATTTATCAGGTCTTGCCAAGTCAACGATACCACCCAGAGAGCCAGCAACATCTGCCACTGCTGTATAAATAAGAATGCCTGCCATATTATCAGAAGATGAGCAGTAAATTCGTTCTTGCAGAGAGGCTGCTGGGTAGCCTGCTGTAGATTCAAGCTCCCGGATCAAAATATGAGCCAAAGTATGAAGCATGATAAAACGAGGCGATGGCGTGGCATCATCAGGCAGTAGCATATTCGAATCTTGATAGCGCTGTTCAATTTCATTGGCTCTCTGCCGTAGAGCCTGGGTTGATTCCCACTCCTTGAGTTTCTCTGCATCAAGGGTAAAAAATATACCCTCGCCGAATAACTCTATTGCTGGCAACCAGTCAGCCTCATTGACCAGATCAGGCGGAAGAACTGGAATAGGCTGATGTGCCTCAATATCGCTTGCCGCTCTGGAGAATCCCTTGAGTACTTCAATCACCCGAAGTCTGTCCACCGCCACTAACCGGTCTACTAATCTGGCCGAAGACTGCAGTTCTGAGGCCTCTTGGAGTTCATCTATGTACTTCAGCCAATCCGACGTCATGTGTTGAGTTCTAAAATCCGCGCTCTCATGGAAATCTTCCGGAGTAATCAGAGCAAGGTATTCATCACCCAGCATGTCTCCGGCTACTATTTCAGGCTCTAAAGAAGTGGTCGTTGTAACCTTGTTTTTAAGAGCCGCCATCAGTTCGGATTCAGTGCAGTGAAGTGCGCTTATGGCTCTTTTGATTAATTTCTTGCGCTGCAGGTTGCGGGTTGCGTTTTTAATGTCATTTATTAACTGGGAGTTAAGCTCCAGCTTATATTCCAAAGAGTTTTTATCGATGTTTGACTCTGGAGGAATAACGAGAGCCTGTGCATTTTGGGGGGTGTAGACCCTGGGATCGTTCACTTCCATAATCGTATAAGTTATCTCACTTTCAAGAAGGCTAGGAAATTTCTGCTTTATCTGAAAATGGTTATTCAGCTTGAAGTCAGCCTGCTCGAAAACAGCCTGCGACTTACATTTCTCACACTTAACAATTTGTTTCCCTCTTTGCCCGCTAACCACCTTCAAATAGCTATTTTCACGATCAGGCACACAGCGTTTTTTGCTATTTCTATGACAAATAAGATGCCATGGTACATTGACGAGATCTCCGAAACTGCTTGTTGCACACCAGGTCAACTGCTCCAGATTACCTGATTTACATTTATTGCAATTGATCTGTTCATCAATCGCTGCCTCACTGGTACACCAGGGTTCGAAAAAAAGAAGGTCACACCTATTACATTTCATCCACGAAGGGAATCGCTCTGTTGGAATTGTAGCTCCATGAATCTTCAAGTTTTTCGAATCATCAAATTCTGCTGTCGGTGGCAATAAAAGCCTTTGATGAATTCGAAGGTGCTGCTTTACACGCTCAACAGCGTACAGTTGAGTCATCTTTTGAGCTGACCAAAACCTTGTATCTTTAACATTCATCAGCCAGTCATTTTGATCACGTACAATGGAACCTACGGCAGCATGACTTGTTAAATGAGAAAACCGAACAGGAGTAAACCAGTTTTTATCAATCATGATATTTGTCACCTGCTACTTCAAAGAGAGCAGTCTTTTCAACATTTCTCATTGAGTTCAACGTTTTCCAAAGCCCTGAGGCAAACTGGCTGTCTTCAAATGGAGCAAGAAGACCATCAGTGGACTTGTCATTTTGTTTATACCTGAGGTTAGTGACCTCTGATGCCTCTTTTTCCCATTCTTCTGCCAGTCGGTCCAGATGCGCGAGAACCTCAGCTTCAGTGGCTTTACGTCCATTAAGTGCATGTTTGATGCGAACCTTTAACAGGCGAAGTACTTTTGCCACTTCTGGCTGATCTTTGGCAAAGTGCTGTGCGTCAGTATTTTCCAGCAAGCCATGCTCACAGTGTCTCACGGCAGATACAAGGGCGGCATGCAGTGCCCTGCTCCTGACTTGCGAAGTGAACGGCGTCAAACTTGAAGGCTCTACAAATCGGTAGAATGATCTGTGATATGCCCTGAAGTTTTCATAGTGAGAAAGACTTCTGGCCTGAGTCTTGTAGTAATTTGCAAACACGATCCCAGGCGTTTTCCCCCTGCCTACCCGACTACTTGCCTGAATATACTCTGCTGTAGTCAACGGCTGACCATTTATAACCATCAGTGCCAGCCTTGGCTCGTCCAAGCCAACCGATACCATGTTCGTGGCCAGCGTAGCATCAAGAGCATCATCCTTTTCGCATGTCGAGCTTAGAGAGTCAAAAACCTTTGCATTGGCATCCGCCGTTTGATTACTGGTGAGTGATTTTATATTGAGTTCACGAGCCGGAAAGAATTGTTTATACAGCTTGAGGAAGTCTTGATTATCGGAAATTTCGTCTGGACACTTTCCATTAAAGAAACCAGGGAATTCATTTAATTTACTGGATAGTGACTCAGCAATGCCTGGCTCTATGGTTTCGGCTTCTTTGAAAAAATTCGATAGCAGCATACGATTCTGAATACGGGGAATGCCGCTCTGAAAATTCGTTCTGCTATTACCTACCCCTTTAAGACTCCCGTGATAGATCAGCTGAGTCCACCAAGCATCCTTCAGTTTGGCTTGATCGTAGAAAAGAGCTTGTGGGGCGGCGACTAAGGTACCCGCCAGATCATCAAGACAATTCTGTCGTTGTCGACCAAAGGCCATGTAACCCACGTAGAGTCTTCCTGGCTTTTCACTCAACGGCACTTCGCGTGCAAAGTAAGAGTCCTTTTGGCGAAGTCCTACGGGGGGGAATACGGCCATATCACGCCCGAACAGTGCTTTAACTTGCTCAGAGGCTTGGCGAATAGTTGCTGTTGAAGCAATAAACTTGGGATATACGCCGCGAGAGACAAGGATCGCCTCGAGACCCACCTCGTAAATCCCAACAATAGAACCCAACGCACCTGAAATGAGGTGCAGTTCATCTTGAATGATCAGTTCCGGTGGTCGATGGGTATTACCGCCAAAAAAAACACCTGCCCGGTTTTCCCAGGGGAGTCGGGCAAACTTATCTACTGTTGCAATCAATAAGCTTGGTGGTTTCTGGTAGAGTGCTTCATCGACAACATTGAAAGGTAAAATGTTATTTTCGTCACAACCAAAAGAACATTTCTGGTTACTACATGAGAGGTGAAAACTTGTTTCAGTCGCCTTGTAATTCTCTTTTGTAAACGCGGTGGCACACCAGGGGCATTGCTGCAAAACAAACTTACTAAAGTTACCCTTACTGTGTTCATCAAGCGCCTGAATAAAGGTGTTGGGTGAAGATTCACCTCCTAGCCACAACCCTACGCTATACGGCTCTTCGCCAAGTGCGGGGGTCTCCCGTCGTATGAGCTCTAATGCAGACACAACCTTGCAGGCACGAACAAATTGCTGAGAGGTCAATAGACGCAGAGTGTACCGCATGATGGCAGTAGTTCCTCCGCCACTGGCGGAATACTTCAGGCGACGATAGACAAAAACGAATGCCATTACTCCCAGGTAAGCTTCTGTCTTACCTCCGCCGGTAGGGAACCAGATCAAATCAACCCAGTCCCTATAGTCGCAGTCCTCATTAATGGAAGACTCTAAAGCCATAAGAAAGAAAGCAAGCTGAAAAGGTCGCCAACTGTATGGGGTCTTGGGGATATTAGTACTACCAAGCTTCATTTGGGCAAGCATTGCCTGATTGGCTAACGAGAAAGCAAGTTGTGCATCTTCATTTTCGCGCAATAGAGAAATGCTACTTCGCATCCGTATTTCAGCGGTTTCCATACGGGAAATGAGACGGTGAGCGGTATCTTGCTCATCATCTTCTTCAGATGCTGCAAGGTCCTCTTGTGTTTCTATCCAGTCGGAATAGTTATCCACAAACTCATCAAGCTGATCAAAAACACAGCTATTGGACTGGATTGACTTGAGGAATTCAAAACTCAGCACTTCCGTAAATTGACCGCTGGTGTTTGCAGTGACCTGAGGTACTTCGACGGTAGGCATAAATTCACTGAATATCTCCACTTCACCGCTGTCATCACTCCAATTCGTCGCGACGCCGTGACCGATGGCATAAACGTGTTCATCTTTGTAGCGGAGTTCGAGCTCTTGCTCTTCTTCAGTCAATAACGCCTTGCTAACGCGCGGATAGTTCCGAAGAGCGTTTTCTGGCAAAAAGCACCTTAGTTGAGCTTCGAATAAAGAATTTTCAGCTGACTTGTCACGTTCCTTTTCTTTTTGATTTAGTTTGACTTGCTGAATATTGGAAAGAGTCACTGTCACGATTTTACCATCCCCATGGGGACGGACATTGACATCGACCCTGGCACGTCCTTGACAAACAACATGTTTCGATGGGGCTTCAAGCAGCGCTTCAATTTCTTCACCACCATCATCCACAAGAGGGTGTTTCTCCCAATGCCGAACGCGGTTAGGTGAGCCTTGATCCTTAAACCTGACAGCGCTGAAAAAAACACGCAAAGACTCTAAGGTATTATCGATATAGAATGAAAAGCCCATAGATGAAGGGGGCTGGTACTTCGTTTTCTTGGCTGACGAAACCTCCTTAGTATCGCTATCTTCTTCATCGACTTGATCGTCGCTTTCATATTCCGAACCTGTCGGGTAAAGAATCCCTGTTGTGTAGCGATTAAAGGGGTTGGTTTCAAAAAGTAAGTCGTCTTTTAGTTTTTCCCCGGTTAAACACTGCTTCACCCAGTTAACAAACTCTAAACGAGCCTTGGTGTAATCAGCCATGGCGCTTAGTTCCTAATCATTCGTTAATTTTGTCTTAATAAGTCGAAATAATGCACCATCGTACTTTATTTGTGCTGACTCCGTTTATTCCTTAAACACACAATTTATTGGATACTACATGAACAGACCATTCTATCATGTTGATTCCAGCATAACTTCAGTCCCTTCCCTGCTTAAAATGAAGAACCCACAATGCTCAGTGAACAAACCAATCTCATGATGTTCTGGCGCATCAATAACCAATGGATAAAACAATTTTGCTGAGGAGCCGTCTTCAAACGTGACATTAGCAACCTTATCGGCTTCAAAGTCGTAACTCCAAAGTTCACATCTATCGTTAATCCCTTTTGATAGTAGGAAATCTTTGATTTTCTGCTGCCACCGCTTGGGCAAATCACTGTGCTGCATTGGAAATACTTAGTCTGTTGATGTAGGTGAAAAGAGAAATGCCGATGAAACAGGTAGGCGAGAAAATGACCACTCTGGGTAAGAGAGACCAATCGCCTTTCCTAAGCAAAATGAGAATGGTGTCGCTTGAGCAAAACTTTGACTCAGAGTGGGAGTGACAAAAAAATTGAATTTAGCATTTATCTTCTTGGAAGTCTGCGACCAATCGAGGCATAGGAAAAAGGGTGATAAAGCCTCAGCCTAAGCAGCTTAAAATCTCCTCATGACTGCCAGAAGTCATAACAATAGAAGACAGTAATATGATATGAAATACAATCAAGCTGACTTACCCCAAACATGAACGATAGCAACTTCAAATTCCTGAAAGGCGTCAACGACATCCTCTACCGCCTTGCTCTTGCCGCAGAACGCAACTATCCGGATGACCCAAACACCACCATGGTCAAGCTGCGTATGTTTGGTGAAGCATCAGCTAAGCATATCGCCAAACTCCTCTGCATCGAAATCCCTGAAAAACAACATGAGCTACTCCGGGAGCTGGCAAAAATCCCATGGGTAGACGACTCCATCATCAGCGTTTTCCACAAACTGAGAAAGCTGGGCAACATAGCCGTTCACGATTTTCATGATGATCTGGGTGATGCCGAAAACTGCCTCCGTTTATCGTTTCGTTTGGCAATCTGGTATTACCGCCTGGTTAAGCAGGATTCTGATTTTCCAGCTCCCATGTTTGTGGTGCCAAAAAGCCAGCAGGACGACGGTCTTCAATCAGAAGTTCTTAATCTGAAAGAAGAGCTTCAAAAAGCTCTCAACGTCAAAACCGAAACCAAAGAAGAACTGGCTGCTAAGGCAAACCAGCTGACACAGGGGGGCCCCGGCATGTTGCATTTTGATTTTTTGATGATTCTGGTGGGCATGAGTACCACCTCTCACTACAGCCTCATATGTATTGAGGGTAGTAGAGAGGTGGCAGTCTCACCAGCTTGAGTCTTCTCCAATATGAAATGAGCCTAAAGAAGCAGAATGTTTCCAACATGAAATGAGCCTCGCATATTTGGGTCTTTCGTCCATGATTACTGGATGAAAATCATTATGAATACGAGGTTCATTAAGACCCTTCAGCAGGTTAAAGAACTGCTCGATCAGGCACCGGTGCTGGAACCCGGATGGGAGTCAAAAGATGAATGTTATCAATGGGTTGAGGAGGTTCTCAGGCATTTCCGATACAGATTGCTTAACCGCTCAGAAAAGGGGCTTATCAAACGATACCTGACAGTTGTTACAGGCTACTCAAGGGCGCAAATCACCCGTCTTATCCAGAAATACCTTGCTACGGGCCACTTAAAGCGCAAGCAGCATACTAACAACGGTTTCAGTAGTCGGTACAGAAAGGCTGACATAAGACTTCTTGCAGCTACAGACAGGCTTCATAATGGCCTGAATGGGGCTGCTATTAAAAAGATCTGCGAAAGGGCTTACAAGCAGGGTGACAAGAGCTATGATCGACTGAAGGGTATCTCCATCTCTCACATATACAATCTAAGAAAGTCGAAGACATACCGAAACATCCGGACGCCTAAAGACGTCACCAGACCGACAAACAAGGCAATTGGCACACTACAAAAGCCCAGGCCAGAAGGACAACCTGGCTTTATCCGTATTGATACTGTGCATCAAGGTGATCAGGATAGAGTCAAGGGCGTCTACCATATCAACGCTGTCGATGAAGTCACTCAATATCAGGTAGTTTGCTCTGTTGAGAAGATTAGCGAGACATTTCTAATCCCTGTACTGGAAGAACTGCTAGCCACTTTCCCCTTTAAATTAAAGGGTTTTCATTCAGACAACGGTTCAGAATACATCAATGGTCGTGTATCGGATTTGCTTGAGAAACTCCGTATAAATTTCACAAAATCAAGAGCCAGAAAAACAAACGACAATGCACTTGTAGAGAGCAAGAACGGAGCCGTTATCAGAAAAGTGCTGGGTTATACTCATATTCCTCAGGAGTATGCGACTTAAGAAGTAAATGAATTCAACAGAATTCACCTTACGCCATATCTTAACTTTCATCGTCCATGTTTTTTTGCTGAAACAGAAACAGATGCGAAGGGCAAAGAAAGAAAAAGATACCGTTATGAAAACATGATGACACCCTACGAAAAATTCAGAAGTCTTCCCAATAGCGAAAGCTATCTGAAAGACGGAATTACTTTTGAAGAGCTTGAGGAAAAAGCTACAAGCATGAGCGATAATGAGGCAGCGCAACAGTTACAGGTTGCCAGAGAATCACTGTTTCAATCAATATTTGAACGAAAGGCCTGAAAGCACTGGCTTGACGCCTCTTTCAGGCTCATTTTGGGATTAGAAAATACTGCTTGTGGTAAAAACTCACCAGTTTATGGTGTTTCCATCACCAGCAGTCAGGAAATATCCACCAGATCCCCTTTCGACTCCAACCAAACCTTCCTGTCAGACGATCTTTTCTTGGCCAGTAACATGTCCATACGCTGTGTAGTTTCGGTAATGTCTTCATCCAGAGACAACTGAACCAAACGACGGGTGTCGTCAGACATAGTCGTTTCACGCAGTTGCAACGGGTTCATCTCACCCAGTCCCTTAAAGCGTTGGACGTTTACCTTGCCGCGTTTTTTCTCGGCCTTGATGCGTTCAAGAACACCTTCTTTCTCATCTTCATCCAGTGCATAGAACACTTCTTTAGCGACGTCGATTCGATACAGTGGCGGCATGGCTACATAAATATGACCGCGTTCCACCAAAGGACGGAAATGTTGGACAAACAGGGCGCAGAGCAGGGTGGCAATGTGCAGACCGTCGGAGTCGGCATCGGCAAGGATACAGATTTTGCCGTAGCGTAAACCGTCCAGTTTGTCAGAGCCCGGATCAACACCCAGTGCAACAGAGATGTCGTGTATTTCCTGAGAACCCAGAACTTCGCTGGAATCCACTTCCCAGGTGTTCAGGATTTTACCGCGCAAAGGCAAGATTGCCTGATACTCACGGTCACGCGCCTGTTTGGCAGAACCGCCCGCAGAATCACCCTCCACCAGAAACAGCTCGGTGTAGTTGAGATCCTGACTGGCGCAGTCGGCCAGCTTGCCGGGCAGAGCAGGGCCCTGGGTGACTTTTTTGCGAGCTACTTTTTTGGATTTGCGCATGCGCTTCTGGGCATTGTTAATGCACAGTTCGGCAAGCTGCTCACCCTCAGCGGTATGCTGGTTCAGCCACAGACTGAAGGCATCTTTGGCAACGCCGGAAACGAACGCTGCGCATTCACGGGAAGACAGGCGTTCTTTGGTTTGACCCGAGAACTGCGGGTCAGCCAGCTTGGCAGACAAGACAAAAGCGCAGTTTTCCCAGATATCATCCGGCCCCAGCTTTACACCACGGGGCAGCAGGTTGCGGAATTCACAGAACTCGCGAATAGCATCCAGCAGTCCGGTACGCAGACCATTAACATGGGTACCACCCAGCGGGGTTGGAATCAGGTTGACGTAACTTTCGGTGAGCAGTGTGCCACCTTCAGGCAGCCATTGAACCGCCCAGTCAACAGCTTCCTTGTCACCTTTCAAGGAGCCGGTAAAAGGCTCGGATGGCAGTGTCGGGTATTCGTGGGTGGTGCCCCGCAGATAATCCTTCAGGCCGTCTTCGTAATACCACTCAGTGGTATCACCGGTGTGATGGTCAACAAACTCAACACGCAGACCCGGACACAAAACGGCTTTGGCACGCAGAACATGCATTAGTCGGGAGACCGAGAATTTTGGGGAATCGAAGTATTGCGGATCAGGCCAGAAACGAACGGTGGTACCGGTGTTGCGACGGCCGCAGGTGTCGATCTCGTGCAGGTCTTTATCTTTGAAGCCGTCTTTAAACGTGATCAGGGATACCTTGGCATCACGTCGAACGGTGACTTCCAGAACACTGGAGAGTGCGTTTACTACCGAAACGCCCACACCGTGCAGACCACCAGAGAACTGGTAGTTTTTGTTGGAAAACTTACCACCGGCATGCAACCGGGTAAGAATCAGTTCGATGCCTGAAATACCGTGTTCCGGATGGATATCCGTCGGCATGCCCCGGCCATCGTCAATGACTTCCAGAGAGTTGTCTTTGTGTAAGATAACTTTGATTTTGCTGGCGAAACCAGCCAGAGCTTCATCGACACTGTTGTCGATAATTTCCTGGGCCAGATGGTTCGGCCGGGTTGTGTCGGTGTACATACCCGGACGTTTACGCACCGGGTCCAGACCACTGAGTACCTCAATGGCTTCTGCGTTGTATTCGTTACGCATGGAATCCTTATCAGCTGGAAAGCATGATCAAAAATGCAGTGATCGCGATAGTGTATCGTCAGTTCCAAATGCAGGCAAAAACACCTGATCAGTCAGACGGCTTTTTGCACTAAGTTACAGGTTAGCGACGTTTTAATTTCTTTATCGACTATTCAAGTATTCTGATACTTCTGAACACTGTAAACCTGCCTTGGTGTGGCTATACTTTCGCCACTTTTACAATAAGGTTACTGGTCTGATGCCGTTTCTGTCACAGCTTATTGGACACCCTGCCGACAGTGTTGCAGTCATTGACGAGACTGGTGAACACACCTATGGAGAGTTAATCGAACAGGCCAGAATTCTTTCCGCTGTACTTAAACAGCAGATTGAAGCCGAACGTCCGTTTATTGCTTTTCTGGCTGGACGGGATGCTTTGTCAGTGGTGTCTTTGTTGGCCATCTGGCTGGCAGACGGCATTGCTGTTCCACTGGATCCGATGATGCCTGTGCCCGAATGGGAATGGCGGATCAGGGACGTTGACGCAAATTATCTGATTTATGCACCGGGCAAGGAGGGGGATGCCAACTACCTGATGCAGCGTTGTGGCATTGCTATCATTAAAGCCACCGGTCATGAAGCCGCTCCGCCTAACCTTATTACTCTCGATCAGCAAAAAGAAGCTGTTGTTATTTATACCAGTGGTACCAGTCGTTACCCGAGAGGTGTCGTTCACACCTTTGGCTCCATAGAGGCTCAGGTAAAAACCCTTTGTCAGGCATGGAACTGGTCACCGGAAGACCGGCTGTTGCATGTTTTGCCCATTGCCCATATTCATGGACTGGTTTGTGGTCTTTTATGTACATTGGCAGCCGGAGCCAGTTGTGAGTTGATGCCTTCCTTTAAAACAGAAAGTGTCTGGGAACAGCTGGCCAGCAGGCGATTTTCGTTATTCACTGCTGTACCGGCTATTTATCAGTACATGCTGGACTCGTGGAGTAAATCGACCGAACAACAACAGGGTAACTGGCAACGGGGAGCCAGTGCCCTGAGGCTGGCTATTGTCGGATCATCACCTTTGCCTCCTTCGGTGCACAATCAGTGGCAGAAACTGACTGGCAAACCCCTTCTGACTCGCTATGGCCTGACCGAGGCAGGCATGGTGTTGTCTCAACAGGAACATGGAGAGCGCCGGCCGGAGTGTCTTGGCAGTCCTTTACCAGGCGTCAGTGTTCGTCTGGTGGATGAAAGTGGCAATGAAGTCAATGGTGTGGGGGAGCTGGAGGTTCGCAGCCCGCAAATGTTTAAGGGTTATCACGGCAAAGACGATCTGAATCAGAGGGTGTTCGATCACGGCTGGTTTCGAACCGGTGATATGGCAATGCTTGACCACGAACAGTACCGATTGCTGGGGAAACGCAGTATCGACATTATTAAAACCGGCGGCTATCGGGTGTCAGCACTGGAAATTGAAGCCATGCTGGATGCCCATCCCGGCATTCGGGAGTGTGCCATTTTGGGCACGCCCTGTGACCGGCTGGGGGAAGCGATCTGCGCCTGTGTTGTACCCTTGTCCAGACATATTGACCTGAAGGAAGTGCGGGAGTGGCTCTGCATGGAGGTCGCATCGTACAAGCTGCCCACCAAAATGACCCTGCTGGAGCAGTTGCCCAGAACGCCTTTGGGAAAGATTGACAAACAAGGACTGAAAAGAGAACTCAGCTCGCCTTCGCAGACCTTTCTTACCTGATGATATACCTTCGGTGTGATGACTGAACGAACGGGCGCTGTCGTCCAGTCATCTTCATTACCATTCCTTCAGTGGTTAGCGGGTTCTGACTTTGCAGAAACTCGCACAAAATGCGTAGTGAACAGTCGGTATAGCCGTTTTTTGTTTCCAGAACGCTTGCCCGATGTTATGGGTACGGTGGCGGGCTGAGGCTGGGCGAACTGGAAATTAGGGTTTGGGTGCATGTTTTCCCATACCCACAATAGTAATAAAAGTATCAGTGCCAGAGCGCAGGCTGCGGCCAATAGTTCAAAGCAGGCATCCCAGCCAAACAGATCCAGTACTTTTCCAAGCACAAGATTGGCAGACGTAGCGCCGAACAGGTAGCCAAACAGTCCGATGAATCCTGCTGCGGTTGCAGCAAATTGCAGTGGCACCAGATCGATAATATGCACATGTACCAGCATCACAGGTCCATAAATCAGAAAGCCGGTGGCAATCATGGACATCATGGCGTAGGTGGTATTACCAGCCGGACATTGCCAGTAACAAAGCAACGAAATTAACACCAGTGTGGTAAACAGTGCATTGACAGGAGCCCGTTGGCCTCTGAAGTGTTTGTCACTCAGGTAGCCGCAAATCAGGGTGCCGGGGATAGCAGCGTATTCAAAGGCAAAAAATGCCCAGCTTGAGGTTTGAAAGCTGAAGCCTTTAGATTCCTGCAGATAGACAGGAGCCCAGTCGATAATGCCGTACCGGACAAAGTAGATACAGGCATTGACGACAGCCAGCATCCATATAGGCGGTAGCTTCAGGCAGTGCTGACCAAAAAGCCGGAAGGATTGTCTGAAAGAATGGCTACCTTGTTCAATGCCTGACGTTTCTGCTGATTGTGTGGAATGTGCGGGAGGCAGGCCACAATGCCCCGGGCTGTCTCTGAGCAGAAAATAGCAGCTGATCGCTATCACGATGGCAATGGAGGCCGGAAAGTAAAACAGGCTTTGCCAGTCGCAGAACAAGGCAACTGCCAGTATGGCAAGTGGTCCCAGCAGGCCGCATCCTGCGTTTTGCGACAGACTCCACAGGCTCATGGCAGTACCGCGTTCCTGACGTACAAACCAGTGTGCGATCAGTTTGGCACTGCAGGGCCAGCCTGCCCCCTGCAGGCAGCCATTCACAGCCATCAGACCGACCATGACCATTAACGGAAGTTGCAGAAGCGGCAGGAATCCCAGACTCAGCGAAACGCAGCCTGACAGTATCAGGCACAGAGGCATGAGTTTGCGAACATCCAGCCGGTCGGCAAACGTTCCCATAATAAAGTTACTGATGCCATAACTGAGTGACAGGGCACACAGCGCCATCCCCAGCTCTGTTTTGCTGTAGCCCTGATCAATAAGATCGGGCATCACCATGACGAAGTTTTTCCGCACCAGGTAATACGCGGAATAACCCAGGAACGTACCTCCAAGTACCTGCAGGCGCAATCTTGAGTATCGTTCATGCTGTACCCTTGAGTATCCGTCAGGCACAACGGAGCACTTTAGAAATGACTGCATACGGCGTTTGATATCCAGATGATAAGATGCGAAAAACTGCTTCAGAACAGTAGGCTGAAGAGTCAACGGGTAGAGTGGTCTGTTGAACGTTGGATTTCAGGTCGTGTCAGTGATGGCTTTCTTCTTTCAATAAACAACAGTGACCAGCTATTGAACGGGGTTTGTCAAATAAGCTGGTAAACAATGTAGCACCGGATTGAAATTTTGCCGTATAAATGTTGACCGAAGGGAAAAGTGTGCTGAAGTGGTGTTGATGTCTTTTTCAACCTTCAAAAAAACTGACCAGTGCTATGACGTTTATAGCACCGGTTTTTCTGACAGAAAATCGAAGATGGTGGGCAGCATGTCATCATAATGCTCAAAAGCATGGCTGCCGCCTTTCTGAGTAATGATATGGCTTCTGGCATACTTTTCCTGAGCCTTTCGGTAGTCCAGGGTTTCGTCACCTTCCTGCACCATCAGCAGAATGTCACGGGCGTTGTCGAGCCAGAAGGTTTCAAGCGACTCTAATGTGGCCACATGCTCTGTGGTCAGCTCCCACTCTTCACCGGTGTGAAAATTGGTTTGTTTGCCCAGGTACTGCCGGAACAGTTCGTAAGGACGAACCGCCGGGTTTATCAGCACCAAACGGGTGACAATATCCGGATGCAGATAGATCAGGCGCTGCATCAGCCAGGTGCCATAGTAGCCGCCCAGAGAACTGCCAATGATATAGACAGGGCGCATGCCGTATTCACGACGAATGCGATCAGACATCAAACGTCTGGCCTGCTCAGGATGGCAGGGTAGATCGGGCACCCATAAGTCAATGTCCAGTTTGTTTTTATGGACGTAGTGTATTGTCTGCTGAGCTTTGGTGGATCGGGATGAACTGTTTAATCCGTGCAAATAGATAAGCAGAGGCGTTTTTGTCATTGTTTGTCCTGCTGTTATCCCATTCTTGTTATCAGGGTGTCCAGCAATGGCTCCGGTTTTTCGTCAACCGACAGTATATCGGGCAGTGATTGTGTTACATAGCCCTCGGCATTAGCGTGATCCATAAATTTCAGCAAATGATCAAAATAGCCACTGACGTTTAATAGTCCGGAAGGTTTGTCATGGGCTCCAACCTGCAGGAGCACTATGTACTCGAATAACTCATCAAGCGTTCCGGTGCCCCCAGGCAGGGCAATACAACCATCGGAGAGATCACACAGCATCTGCTTTCGTTCATGCATGGTGTCAACAATATGCATTTCTGTCAGCGACTCATGGGCTTTTTCCAGATCAACCATCATTTGAGGAATCACGCCGACCACCCGGCCACTCAGTGACAGAGCGTGATTGGCGATGTGACCCATTAAGCCAATATTGCCTCCGCCATAAACCAGAGTGATATCTCGCTTTACCATGGCTTCCACAAGATCAAGTGCTGCCGCTTTATACTCCGGACGATGGCCGGTATTGGCACCACAGAAAACACTGATACTGGTCATTGAGTCTCCTTGATAAAAGGTTACGTGCATGAAGGCAAAAAGACGGAATACGATCAATAGTATCAGGTGAGTTATGACTTTGCTGTTATAAAGCAGAAAGATAAAGGGAGAGCGTAAAGAGAAGAAGCAGCCAGATAGAATAAACCCCTGTAAAGATCAGGGGTTTATCAGAAAACATAAGTCGTAAGTATCGACCATCAACAACGGATCAGTCGCGCAGGTGTACGAACCAGTTACTCAGGCCAACCATAACACCACCGCCAAGAATGTTGCCGATAGTAGCAGGGATCAGGTTCATCACCACCATGTTGTACAGGTTAATGTTGCTGAAGTATTCAGCCGTGTAACCGGTATTGGCCCAGAACTCAGGTGTTGCAACGGACTTGATAAAGTAACCCATTGGCAGCAGGAACATGTTGGCCACGGAGTGCTCAAAACCTGCAGACAGGAAGCAGGCAACGGGCAGCATGCAGGCAAACATTTTACCCATGGCATCGCGGGAACTCAGCGTCATCCAGTAAGTCAGGCAGACAACCAGGTTGCACAACACGCCCAGCAACAGCGCCTGCACAAAAGTGTGACCCAGCTTGCCGTTGGCGATATACATGTAGTTAATGCCCACTTCGCCACCGGCACCTTTGAACTGGCCAACCGCCATCAGCATGGCAACCAGGAAGAAAGAACCTGCCATATTGCCGAAATAAACCAGTGACCAGTTTTTGGTGATCTGGCCAATATTGATACGACGGGTTGCACGCCCCATCAGCAGCAGAGTGTTACTGGTGAACAGCTCGGCACCACACAGCACGACCATCATCAGACCCATGCTGAACGACAGACCGCCAATCAGTTTAACCATACCGTAAGGCATGTCGCCGGAGCCGGTGGTGACCACGGTATAAAACATACCAGCCAGAGAGACAAAAATACCGGCAAGAATAGCCAGCACAAAAGTCACCTCAGGGTGTTTTTTGGTTTTACCAACGGCGGCATCTTCTGCCAGACGGGCGATTTCAGAGGGAGGTACAACTCCGGATTGTGGCGAGTTACCAGTTTGCATAACGATTTTCCATGGGGAGTGAGCAGTTGATCGTGTGTGCAGGCTGTTCTGGCTGGTTTGTAAACAGCGGGATGATCTCCGTCAGCACACGGTCAGCAAAAGCGCGAAAGTTTATCAATGGTGTCATTGCAGAGTCAGAAGGTGGATGTACGCCTTTTTTTTCGGAGTGTACGTACATAGTAGTTGATCTTGAGTTAATTTCAGGAGAGGATAAGTAGACGGCTTCCATCTTTCGTCAACACACTATCTTCAACTTGCGGAAAGCCTTTGGGAATAGAAGTTAAATTCCTGCTTATCAGGACCTGTTCGTGTCATAAAGCCCGGGGGGAAGGGTGATGCACCGTAGTCCATTGATGATTTCTGCAGTTTTTTTGCTGGTGGGCACAGTCCATGCGGCTGACCCTGTGTTGCCTGCTCAGAACGATTCGATCAATAAAGCACCTGTTAAAACCAGTACGTTTAATGTGCGTGCTTATCCCGGTCATATGTCCGATCTGCAGGCTGCTGAAAAAGAGTCCAAAACCCATTCAACCGGCCTTGTGATAGACTACTACCCTTTTGAAACCAGTGGTTTCAGGGTCTCTGCGGGGGCTTATGGCAGTGATCAGAATCATGTCACTGACTCCTATTCTGCTGTGGGTAACAAGACGTATCTGGGGGTTGGCTGGAAGAAATTACTGGACGACGCCAACCGTCTGGACGTCAGTGTTGAAGTGGGTGCGTTTTTCGGTGAAGAGAGCCGTCTGGAATCTTCCCAGCTGGGTAATTCCGGAAATAGCGACACGGGTGATATTGTAGACAGTCTTGATGCTTTAGAGTCGGCGGTGAAAACCGTGAGGCCAATGATCAGCCTGGGTATTCATTACCGTTTCTAATCATGCGACGCATCTATTTGTTTATTGGTTTTTTCTTTTTTTGTCTGGCACTGTTTTTTGCTGCTTATGGTTATTATCTACTGATTCGTGCACCCGGTAGCGATATATCTGCAATCGAGTTTATTGAAAAGGTTATATCGAAAATCATTCGACTCATGATCAAGTGAGAGTGGTATTGCCAGACGCTTTACAGGTAGTGGAGGGCGACCAGTGCCGCCCTCGCATCGTTATTTAGCTTCAGCCACCTGTGGCTGGTTGCTGGCCTTTTTCGACTTCTCCTCTTTTTTCCAGGTAGCAATGTGCATGCCTTTCAGTACGTTCAATGCCTGACTCAGTTGATAATCTTCTTCAGCAAGACTCTTCTCCACCTTGGCGTCTTTGTTATCCTCAGCTTTGGATTTCTTGCCTTTGCCATTGGTCAGGTGCCCCTGAAGATTGGCTTCTTTGTATTGTTCAACAGATTCTATCGGTGTCACCTTGGCGCGCGGCAGGACAATATCCGGCTTAATGCCTTCTGCCTGAATAGAGCGACCGCTTGGCGTGTAATAGAGGGCAGTGGTCAGTTTCAGACCACGCTCGGAATCAGCGCTCAGAGGCAGTACGGTCTGAACTGAACCTTTACCAAACGACTGGGTACCCAGCAATACCGCACGGTGATGATCCTGTAAGGCACCTGCCACAATTTCTGAAGCAGAAGCCGAGCCGCCGTTAATCAGAACGACCAGAGGCACACCGTTGGACGGGTCTGTGCTTGAAGCATTAAACTTCAGGTCGGAATTAGGAAGGCGACCCTTGGTGTAAACAATCAGTCCTTCTTTAATAAAGCTGTCTACGACACCAACGGCGGCCTGTAGAACGCCTCCGGGGTTGTTCCGCAGATCCAGCACAAGACCTTTCAGTTTTTCATCTTTCTGGGCTTTCTTCAGCTTGCCCAGGTGCGCCAGAAGCTCTTTATCTGAATCGGACTGGAACTGGCTCAGGCGAATATAACCATAACCTTCTTCCAGTGTTCGGGAGCGAACGCTCTGCACTTTGATGATGTCACGTTTAACCGTAATTTCCAGCGGCTTGGGTTCACCTTCACGGACAATGGTCAGTTTGACGGGTTCACCGGGTTTGCCTCGCATCCGGTCCACCGAGTCCATCAGGGTCATTCCTTTCACGCTGGTGTCATCCAGTTTGATGATCAGGTCACCGGGTTGAATGCCGGCTTTTTGTGCCGGAGTATCATCGATGGGGGAAATGACTTTGATGAAGCCATCTTCCATTCCAACTTCTATGCCCAGACCACCAAACTGACCAGAGGTGTTGATTTCCAGTTCTTTAAAATCATCCGGTTTCAGGTAGTCAGAGTGAGGGTCAAGGCCGGAAAGCATGCCTTTGATGGCATTTTCAAGCAGGGTTTTGTCATCCACCTCCTCGACATAGGCCGTTTTTATGCGCTGCATCACCTCGGTGAACGTTCGCAATTCTTCCAATGGCAAACGGCCTTTCTCACTGGCTGCCTTGGCACTGTCTGCGGGCTTGCTGGTTTGGGTTTGCTCTGTGGCAGGTTGTTTTTCACCAGCAGGTGCTGTCCAGCCAATGGTTGAGTAACCGGTTGATAAGGCCAGAATGCTGGCTAATAACAGCCGGTTAAAGCGAAAAGTCGTTGTCATGAATGCTCCTGCAAACTGTTATGAGAGTTCAAGTATAGGAGGCTGGCGTGATTGCATGGCGTAGCCATAATATTGTACTCGTCTATCAAAGAATTGTGTCCATCTCTTCAAATCGGCGCTCTTATAAAAGTGCTCTGTATAAAAGTGCTTTGTATAAAGAGTGCCCTGAAAACAGAACTGTCGCTCTATCTTCTATCGGTTGTCCGTTGTGCATCTTCAACTGAAGCTATCGAGTTTGCAGCCAGCGGGAAGGGTTTTGCGGTTTGCCCTGGTGACGAATTTCAAAGTACAGCCCGGGTTGTTCCAGTCCACCGCTTTGTCCTGTCAGTGCCAGAGGTTCTCCGGCGAGCACCGTTTCTCCTTCGGCTTTTAACAGCCATTGGTTGTGAGCGTAGAGCGTCAGGTATTCATCACCATGATCCAGAATGATCAGCTGACCAAAGCCTCTTAACCAGTTAGAGAAAATGACAGTACCGTCATGAACGGCATTCACCCGGGTACCGGAATCCACTGCAATTAAAACACCTTCCCAGCTCATGCCGGTTTCAGGGCGTTTTTCCTGATAGCCGTAAATGACTTCGCCCCGTACCGGCCACTGCAATCCACCCTGATTGCTGGTGATAGGTTGCAGGGCAGCTCGGGCAGCCAGTTGCGACAGAATGGTTTCCAGCTGATCCCGCTGCTGGTCAAGGCTTCTCAGCTGCCGGTTACTTCTGCTCTGGCGCTCGCGTAGCTGGCTGACCAGACGCTTGCGCTGTTCCTGAACCTTGTTAAGGTCATCCCGCTGTTTTTGCAGGCTGTTTCGCTGTCGGGTCAGGTTAGCAATCATTTGCTGCTGTTCGCGGGTGTTGTCGTCAATTTCCCTGAGGGTGTTTTCAAACGCGGTAATAGCATCCAGCTGAGCCTGCTGAAGGTGCTTTAAGTACGTCAGATGACGTGAAATATCTTCAGGATTCTCCTGATTCAGCAACAGCTTAAGCCGGTTATCCCGGCTGGCAAGGTAGGCTGAATGAACACTGTTGGCGATGTGGTTTTTTTCTTTATTTTTTTTCGCCGTCAGTTTCTGCTGACGGCGCTGGAGCTTTTTTATCTGTTTATCCCCATCCTCCAGCTGACCTTCCAGAGAGCGAATAGACTGGCGCAGCTGGCTCATTTCCTCTTCCGAACGTTGAAGTCTGCGTTCTGTTGAAGATCGCTCTTTATTGAGTTTGTCCAATAGTTCTTTAAGTTGCTCGATATCGCTGCTAATGGTTTCCAGCTGGGCTTCGGTGGTTGCCTTTGTTGCTTCATCTTCTGTTGCACTGGCAAAGCAGCCGGGACTGACCAGAGAGAACAGGGCAACCAGAGAGAGCAAAAGCACTGGCGGCGTAGCGGTGGGTTTCATCATTGAACGTTACAGGTTGTTTATTTAGTACCTCAGTATGCCTTTAATCAAACCTGCAAAACAATGACAAAATCTGGACGCCGGAGCAGACCTGGTCAATACTCGGCCAGGTGAATCAAGTACATAACCATAGTCATATATCTATTGTTATCTGGCTATGCTTCAAGAATCACGCATTTACTGAATTTGATATTGCCATGTTCATTAATTTCAAAGTATTGGGGCGCTGCTGTTCTCTCTGCAGCTTCTGTTTTATGTTTCTCGCTGCGGCGACCGGACAGGTAAAAGGCCATGAAGCTATTCATGCCGCGATTACTGTCAAGCCACTGTTGTCCCAAACCGGTACGCATTGTGCACTGATTCAGCCACTGGATGCGTCGGCCATCACTCTTCTGGAAACACGCCGTATTGATGCTCTGATCGGAGCGGGTGGTGACGAACCATTTCCACTGGCTACTGAAGTCAGTATCGGATTGTTAGCCTCAGACGTGGGGGAGAATGGGTCAACCTCCACTGTTCACCTGACATACAACACTCTGTCGAATAAGATTAATGCCGTCTGGAACATGGTGATATTCGCAGTCAGCGCTTATCTTCAGCTACCGGAAAGGGCCGGTGATACTGTAATGACGGTGGATACCCTGCTGGTAGGGCGAAATAATGAAGGCATACAATTTATATCTGCCAGTGGACGGGGGGAAGGCAAAAAAACGCAGGTTACGCCGTGCCATTCTCAAAATGAAGTAAATAAAACGGGTCAGCATTCTGGTCAAGGGCTTGTTGCGCAAAGGTTTCAGGGTTGTGGCAGTTCGGGTGGAAGTGGAGATGAACCACCGGACAAACCTAGACATACGGGGACACTTAATTGTCCTCTGTGCAATGGGTACTGTGACAAACTTGAAAGAAAATGCGCTCGTGAAAAAGAGATCAGAACTGTTGAGCGGGAAGTAATAGACAAAATTGCAGAATGCTTTGGCTATAGGAAGCCGCCGCAACTTTCAGGTAATCGAGCAGGTAATCGAGCACTATACACTCTACAAGATTATAGTACTCACAAGGGTAAAAAGCTTCAGTGTAGCAAAATAGATATTTTGGCTATGGCGCTTCAGGAGCTAAGGGCAGATCAACAGAGTGGAACACTACTACTTCAGCAACAGGTTGCTGATTCGAAGTCTGTTAATTCTATGGCATCAAAAACTCTGAATGTGCAATGGCAGCAAACTGCTTCGTTGCAAAATCCGTTTTCTCTGGCTCAGGCAAATACAGTTGTAGCTTGTCATGAAGATTTGTCGCATTTGGGGGCGGCTGCGTCGCATAATCAAGAGTGCTGCATGCTAAGGGAGGAGGAGATTCAGCAGTTGAAAGCAACACTGTCTCAGATGCAAATTGCACTTAATGCATTAAATATAGAATACGAAGAGCTGAAAAATGAATTTGATACTTTGGCAATAGCAAGCTTTTTAGAGGAAGATGAAGATGATGATGAGGCTGAAGAAATGCTAGCAAGAGAGTCGGACTCTCTCTCATTAATGCTGTCGAAGAGTCAGCAAAACGAGCAAAGGTTAAATTCTGAATTGGATAATCTGAGGCAAGAGATAAGTTTGTTAAAGCTGCAGATAGCTCTGTTGCAACAGAGGCAACAAAGAGCAAATGATGGAGTACCACGTGAACAGACAATATGCTGGGGTTATTGGCCCAACTGAGGATTGCTGCTTGCAAAAAGGTTATGAACAGCTTCTAACAGGTTACCATCGTTCACTCAACAACATAGGCTTCCACTTCCCCTCCACAATCCTGATAGCACTGGTCATAGTCACGTTCACAGGCAGAGGTGTTGGGGGAAGAGCAGAATTCGTGAAAGCCCATGAAACAACCGGAAGCCGCTTCTTTATCCTTGCTGCGCAGGCGGCAGTTTTCTTCCTGCATCCTGCGCATTTTTTCCTGCATTCGACATTGCTCATAATGGGACTGGGCATATTCGCGGCACTGGGTTCGGGAATTTTTGCAGATAGCCACGCACAGCAGCCCGTTGTCTGTGGTGGGTGGGAAATAGCGATAGCGAATGGTTGGCCCCATATCACAACCTGCCAGTAGTGCAGGGAATACAAGAGCCGCAAATTTTTGCATGAAACGTTTGTTCAAAGCACTTTTCACCCGCTTTTGTCCGTCACAGAACGATGGCCATGAAGATGAAGGGATGATTATAGACGGTATAGCATCAATCAGAAAAAAATCAGACTTCAGACATCCCAACTTCTTCAGAGCAACACTGATTAAAATGTAAAGGTTTTAAAACACGGGGCCGTTAGCTGGTAAAACCGTGAAAGTCGGCTTTAATTTCTGTGAGTCATATTCTCCGCCGCTTGCGGCGAACTACTTAGAGAACTAACTTCATATCCCGCCTCTCGGGGCGGATAGTTTGTTTTTCACTCACTATCTACACTACGATTTTCCGCATAGCTAACTAAATTGTTATTTATTTGATCAAGTACTTATTGACGTGAGCCAAAACTTTCCGAGTAAGTTTCCGGTATAAATTGCGCCTCTGTTTTTGAGGCGTATATGAGCAAAATCGACGGTCGTAAAATCCCACATCAAGTTCGTGAATCCATCCGCATGCAAGCCGTTCAACAATGGCTTGACGGCATTTCCGTTCCTGAGCTATCTGAACTTCACGCAACACATCTGTCTTGCGTGTATCTCCGGGTGAATCGCTATAAGGAAGGCGGTTTTGACGCTTTAAAGACTCGTCCAATTCATGGTCGCCCACCCAAGCTGAATATTGATCAACAAGAGCAGCTCACTCAGATTATTTCACTAAAAAATCCAACTGATTTTGGGTTCTACAAAACCATGTGGACAAGAGATATTGTCGCTTCAGTCATTAAGACTGAGTTCAATGTATCCATGCACCCTGCCGCTGTTGGGAAGATGTTGCGCCGCTGGGGGTTGTCGCCTCAGCGTCCTGTTCGCAAAGCCTGGCAACAGGATCAAAAAAAGTAGATGAATGGTTAACAGATCGTTACCCGGATATCCGGCAACAAGCTGAAGAAAGCAATGCCTTGATTTATTTTGCTGATGAATCAAGTGTCCGTTCTGACTATCACAGTGGTACAACCTGGGCTAAAAAAGGCTGCACTCCAATTGTTGAAGCAACAGGAGCACGCTTCAGTATTAACATGATTTCAGCGGTTAGCGCTGAAGGAACTATGCGGTATATGACGATCCCCGGACGCTTTAACACTGATGTGTTTATTTGCTTTTTAAAGCAGCTGGTTACTTCTCATGACCGCCCCATCATTGTTGTTACTGATGGCCCCCCGGCCCATAAGGCAAAAAAGGTGCAAAAATATATAGAGCAGGAGCCAAGGCTGCTTGGAGTTCATATTCTGCCAGCTTACTCACCTGAGCTGAACCCGGATGAATCGGTCTGGGGTTATCTCAAATCAGGCCATCTTGGCAGAATGACGCTGAGAACCAAGGGCCAGTTTCTTCGAGCAGTGCGGACATGCTTGAAATCCCTGCAACGTCTCCCACGAAAAATACAGGGATTTTTCAGGTCAGAACATACAGCTTATGCATGTTTGGAGACTTTTGTCTGATGGCTTTGGCACACATCAATACCTTTTAGGAGTATAGTTTTGGGATTTAAAAAAACGGTAGTGGCTTTCTTCGCATATTTATTGCTGACCAGTTACGCTTGTGCTAATCCAGTGTTGCAGAATCCAGTGTTGCAGGAAAACAAAACGTTCAACCCCTTGTGTCAGTAACGTGTTCATATCACCCATCCGGCATCTGACGGGTCTACGGGTGTCGAGTCAGCATCTGCTTTTGTTCATGCAGTGGCCTATGTTGAAAACAGCAGCTTTTATTCATTGTGGTTTACCTTCCCTGTTCCAGCGTTTGGCATTGAGGAAACTTTCCGGCCCCATGTTCCCGAGCATGAACGGACAATTATCCAGAAACGCATTTCGTTGACATTTGAGGTCAACTACACGGACATCAACAAAGCAACTGCGCTCTCAGATAAGTTTGATATCACCTGGGATAACTACACAATGATTGCCAGCAAGCCCTGGCAGGCTTATTTTCGTGTTGAGAAGTTCAGATGCAAAAAGGGGAACGCAGGTACTTCTGACAAGTCGGACAAAAAAATGGATACTATGTATTAATCAAGTGTCATCAGGAAATGTCTTAGTTGCTGATGGATTGAAGCTGTCCAACGCATAGGTAAATAAAGAGAGCCCGATGAAAGCGGGCTCGTGCTCGTATACATCATCGATGATTGAGATCAGTATCAGCTCTGCCAGGCTTTCATCAGCTCTTTCTGAATGGGCACTGGCAGGCAGTCATAATGCGAGAACTGCATACTGTACTCACCATCACCGCCGGTCATGGATTTCAGTGTATTGCTGTAGCCGGATACATTCGCCAATGGCGCTTGAGCGTGTACGGTGACTTTCATGTCTCTGCCAGCATCCGTACCGGTGACCATGCCACGTTCACTGGCAAGGTGTCCGGTAATATCGCCCATTGCCTGATTGGGAACGGTGATATCCATTTCAACAAACGGCTCCAGTACGACCGGATCGGCCTTCTGAATAGCATCCAGAAACGCTTTCTTGCCCGCAGCAACAAAGGCAATTTCCTTGGAGTCAACGCTGTGGTGTTTACCGTCGTAGACGACAACACGAATGTCCTGCATCGGATAACCGGCAATGGCACCTGAGAGCATGACTTCACGAACGCCTTTTTCTACCGCAGGAATATACTGTGTTGGAATGACGCCGCCGACCACTTCACTGGCAAATTCGAACCCTGCTCCTCTGGGAAGTGGTTCGATACGCAGGAAGACTTCACCAAACTGACCGGAGCCGCCATTCTGTTTCTTGTGTCGGTGGTGTCCTTCCGCTTTGTTGCGAATGGTTTCCCGGTAAGGAATGCTGGGGATAGCAGTGGCCACTTCCAGACCGTAAACCTTAGCCATCTTTTCAATGGACAATTGCAGGTGGGTTTCTCCTAGTCCCAGCAATACGGTTTCATTTTCCCGTTCACGGTGTTCGATGGTCAGGCTGGGGTCTTCAGCCACCAGTCGGTGCAATACTTCTGACAACTTTTGCTCATCGCCACGATGTGCCGGTGAAATGGCAAGGCTGGCCATTGAAGGCGGGAATTGCAGATCTCTCAGGTGATGATGATCTTCATCGTGAGAATCGTGCAACACGCCGTTAAAGTGCAGGCTGTCGATTTTTGCGACGGCGCAGATATCCCCCGGGAACGCTTCGCTGACTTCTGTCGTCTTGCTGCCCTGCAGTTTTAGCAGGTGGGCAATACGAACCGGCTTACGTGCGTCGCCAAGGAACAGTTGATCACCGTTTCGAACGGTTCCCTGATGAACTCTGAATACCCCCATTCGACCGATATAAGGGTCCATGGAGACTTTGAAGACATGGGCTATTGTGTGTAGTTCAGGGTCGGGAATCACTGACACGGGTTCTGCCTTTTCACCTTCACCTTTGAGGAACAGAGGTGGGTTTCCTTCTGCCGGTGTCGGCATCAGTTCGCACAACGTATGCAATAGTTGTTCTATACCCGCATCCGTTTCTGCCGAGGTGAAGCAAACAGGAATTAAATGATCTTCACGCAGTGCCTGTTCAAAAGGATCGTGCAGCTGGGGAGGCTGAAGGCTCTGTTCCTGCTCCAGATAAAGCTCCATCAATGCTTCATCCACCTCAACCACCTGGTCAATCAACTGGTCATGGGCTTCTGCCACAGAGCTCAAAGCCGTGGGTGTGTCGTATTCCGGTTCAAAGTAGCAGTCAACCATTCGACTACTGTCTTCTGAAGGCAGGTTGATGGGCAGGCACTGTGCACCGAGTTGATCCTGAATGTCCATTAACAGGGATTCGAGGTCAACTTCGGGCTGATCGCACTTGTTGATAATAATTAATCCGCACTTTTTGCGTTCGTGCATTTGTTCAAATGCCCGGCGGGTAACCGGTTCGATACCATTCTGGGCGTTAATGACCAGTGCTACCGATTCCACCGCAGGCAGAATGCTCATGGCGCGGCCAAAGAAATCGGGATACCCGGGAGTGTCGAGAAGGTTTACATGAGTATTGAAATGATCGAATTGAAGAATACTGGTTTCGAGAGAATGTCCGGCGGCTTTTTCCTGGTCGGTAAAGTCGGATACGGTGCTTCCCCTGCTGACCTCGCCTTTCTGGTTAATGGCGCCGGAGGCGTGCAGCAGGGTTTCCGCAAGTGCCGTTTTCCCGCTGCCAGCGTGACCCAACAGAGCTATATTACGAATGTGGTCGTTGAATGCGGCCATCTCATCTCCTCCTGGTCCCGAATAGGAATTGTTGTTCTTGCCTTCGAGTATATGGATGTGTGCTGTCGTTTATGTTGTCCTTGGTCAATGCTAAGTGTTTATACGTGTTATGCTGTAGCTGTTCATGTTGAGCTTTTGCGAGGGGTGACTAATTTATGAGACTGACTTTTTTAGGCACTTCTGCAGGCGCTCCTACTCTGGAGCGCAATGTAACGGCTCTGGCACTGGCTATTGATGAACAGAAAGAGTGGTATCTGGTGGATTGCGGTGAAGGCACGCAACACCGATTGATGCGCAGTCGCTACACGCTGTCCGGTTTGAAAACCATTTTTATTACGCATGTTCATGGCGATCATATGTTTGGCCTGCCCGGCCTGATCACGACCGCCAGTATGCAGGGACGAAAAGAACCTTTGACCATTTGTGCGCCAGACGGGGTTGAAAGCTTTGTTCGCCATGCCCTGAAGTGCGCCGATGTGTCGCAGTTACCCTTTTCTTTAAGGTTTCAGGCAACGGATGTGGAAGGCTTTGCGTATCAGGATAAACAGCTGGCTGTGACAGCTCATGAGCTGTCTCATCGGGTACCCAGTTATGCTTACCGTTTTGCCGAGTGTTGTCGCCCAGGTGCACTGGATCAGGACCGGCTTAATGAGTTGGGCGTGCCAAGAGGCCGGTTATGGGGCGAATTGCAAAGTGGTCAGTCGGTCACGCTTGAGGATGGCCGGGTGATTGAGCCAGAACAGGTTCGTCAGCCGCCTGAACCAGCCAGAATTGTGGTCATTGGGGGTGATAATGATAAACCGGCTTTGCTGCATAAAGCATTACAGGGGGCGCAACTGCTGGTACATGAAGCCACGTTTACAGAAGATGTTTTCCAAAAGGTTGGCCCAAAATATATGCACAGTACCGCAAAGATGGTGGCGGAAGCTGCCGAACAGGCGGGTATTGACCACGTTATTCTGACGCACATTAGCGGTCGATATCGACGAAAACCCAAGGCTGGCGAATACGGTGTTGAACTTTTGAGGTCGGAAGCGAAACAGTATTTCCGTGGAGCGGTCAGTCTGGCTGAAGACTGGGGCTGCTGGCAGCTGTTCAGGGATGGGAGACTTGAGCAAATAAAAGAAGACAAATAACGGAGGGCCATGCCCCTCCGTTATTGATCAGTATTGTTCAGCACCAGCCAGTCGTGCTGTCATGTGAACCACTGCATCGTAGGAGTGCTGTTCCAGGGATGTCTTGGATACCATTTTAAGTTGAAAGCCGTGCTTTTTTCCTTCCTTATTAACGTATGCCATGATTGCCGGGAATACATCGTAAATAACGGTGTTGGAACCAATAACCGGAATATCAATAATATCTGAAGCTTCACTGTCACTCTGGAATTCGTGAAGTAGTTTTTTTAGTACAGGAAGCTCACGGGTGATTGCCTTGGCCAGTTGCACTCCACCCTCTTTGATGAGTTTTTCAGTGATGGTGTGTAGCCAGATAGGCTGAATTCTCTTTTTAGCGAGCTCCAGGGTTTTTATGCCCAGTTCATTATTGTTTTTGAATCCATTAAAGTGGTTCGTAACTTCTTCCGCTGTCATATTAGGGTACAGAGCTAGCATTTCTTTCCTGAAGTCTACTCCTTCATTTCGTTCCTGTTCTTTACGAGAGCACTCATTACCAAAACAGGGTATTGGTGTTGCTGAAGTCGCTACTTTGGAATAAAAAAGGTCGCTAATGATAAATCCAAGGCCATATGTGCCACCTTTAGGAAGGTTTCTATTAACCCTTTGGTACTTGTCATTGGTGTATTGATATCGACTAATCGATTCCCATTTGCTGAGTGGCTTGTGTGATGATGGCTGAGCTAAAAACATGATGTCATAGGTAGCTTTAAACAGTGTCAGGTGTGGCTTGGGATCGACTTCGCCAGCGAGTTGCAGAATGAAATCCTGATCTCCACTGCCATAAATGGATTCTTTTGTAATCTTCAAACCATTAGTTGCAAAAACTTCGACAATATGATTTTTGGCCAGCTCTTCCCGCCTGCGGGTATTCTCTGGAGGAAACAGTTTTGGGTGAGTGCCGTGAATGGTTTCGTAACCTGCGACCGATATGACTACTGAAAATTCGGCATCTGATGCTTTCAAACCGGCTTCGTTCACCAGTTTTGCCTGCTCTACCATTATTCTTTCGGTGAGCTTTTTAGCGGTTTCAGGAAACTCCAGCTCAGGATGATTTTTTTTGGTAACGGCGATATTACCTGCGTAGCCTTTAAAATCCTGATCTTCAGAGAACGTCACTGCTGTTGAAGCCAGCAACTCATTACGCCCGCTATCGCCAGCTTTAACCAAAAGCATCTTCGCCTTTGAGTTTTCACTGTAAAGCAAGAAGTCGTATTTCTGACCAGCCAAGACGATGGGACAGACAATCAGAACAAGTATGCACGATAGTACTTTTTTCCAGAGTTTCATGGGTTAGAACCGACCTTTAGAGTTATCAACAGTAAAAAGTAGCCTATTCATGCCGAACTGCCGGAAAACTTTGATGTAGCTGGTCAGTATTCACCCCTGAACCATTCTTCTGGCAGTCGTGCTACAATCGCCAGCTTTTGTGAAAATCTCACTCAGAAGTGGAAATTTAATGTCTGAATACACAAGCATTGAAGAGCGCGTAAGCTACGGTATCGGCCGCCAGATGGGCGAACAGCTGTCCAGCAACCCGATTGAAGGCCTGTCCATTGACGCCGTTCTGGCGGGTCTGGCTGATTCTCTGAATGGTGCGGCGAGCGCCGTTGACCCCTCTGCCCTGCAGGAAGCGTTCAACGAAATGCACAAGCGCATTCAGGCTAAAGAAGCCGAGCGTGCAAAAGAGCTGTCTGCGGAAGGTGAGAAATTCCTGGCTGAAAATAGCAAGCGTGATGAAGTGGCTGTGACCGATTCCGGTCTGCAGTACGAGGTATTGGTTGCTGGTGATGCTAACGCTGAGAAGCCTGGCCCGACCTCTACCGTTAAAACCCACTACCACGGCATGCTGCTGGACGGCACTGTGTTCGACAGCTCTGTTGATCGTGGCGAGCCTATCGAGTTCCCGGTGAACGGTGTGATTGCTGGCTGGACTGAAGCTCTGCAGCTGATGACCGTTGGCTCCAAGTGGAAGCTGTTTATTCCTTACAACCTGGCCTACGGTGCTCAGGGTGCGGGCGGTGCTATTGGCCCATACGCGACTCTGGTCTTTGAAGTGGAGCTGCTGGCTGTTTCCTGATTGGAAGACTGCTGCCTATAAAAAAGCCATTGTGTTTTGCGACACAATGGCTTTTTTGCATGCGCTAAATAAGTACTTCGCCTTATGGAAACGAATATTTCTGGCCAATGGGACGGCTACTATGCAAGGCGCAACGTAGGGAGCATAGCTGGCTATGTGACCGGAGTTGCAACGCGGCAGAGTGGCTGAACCATTGAGTCAGAAATATACGTTTTCATAGGGTGGAGTACTTAATAGTCAGAACTTAAAGCTGAGTCCGAGATAAGCGCCATCATGCAGAGTACGGCTACCCCGATTGGACATCTTTGTCTCGATGTTACGATAACCCAGTGAAAGCTCGGCGCTTGGCATAGGAGCCACCACAAAGCGAGTATCAAACTGCTTCATATTTTTTGTTCTGTTAAAGCTCAGAATGCTCGGCGCATAGTAGTATTCTGCTTCAATGCGCATGGCTTGTGAGAAACTAATACCCACTGATCCGCCTGGCGCAAAGCCCCAGCCAATGTGTGAATCACCACGATGATCAACGGCAAAGGCTTTCATACCTACAGAGTAACGAAAACCACCGGACTGGTTGACCGCCTTAAAGCCACCGTCAATCATGCCACCTTTATTCTCGTGATAAAGACCGGAAAAGCTGGTGGCAGAGGTGCTGCTGAGTGCCTGATCGACGCCAAAACTGACACTGTGCTCACTCAGGCCAATGTTAAAACCGGTTGCCATGGCGGTACTGCTTATCATCAGGCCACACAGAGCCATAGCTGCTTTGCTGGCAGCTGGATGTTTTACTGCTTTCATTGTTTTCCTTGGTGTTGTGCTAACTAATGGCGGCAGTATAAAAAGGTGACGGATAGTTTTTTATTCGGTAAATCCGTAGTCAGGAATGGCTTTACACGTTCTATAGGTAGGGGGGTTGAAAAACAAAGGAGCCGAATAGCTCCTTTGTTGGCAGTGGCTTTTAGATTAAACCAGCAGCGACTTGCCGGTCATCTCTTCCGGCTGAGGAATATCCATCAGAGCCAGCAGGGTAGGCGCCAGATCTGACAGAATGCCATCGTTCAGCTTGATATCTTTAGAACCGAAGTAGATCAGAGGCACTTCTTCACAGGTGTGAGCAGTGTGAATACCGCCGGTCACCGGATCAACCATCTGTTCAGCGTTGCCGTGGTCAGCAGTGATCAGACACTGGCCGTCTACTTCTTTCAGTGCTTCGATAACTTTGCCAACAGACTCGTCAACCGCTTCAACCGCTTTTACAGCCGCTTCATAAACACCGGTGTGACCCACCATGTCGCAGTTAGCAAAGTTGCAGACGATCAGGTCGTGCTTGCCGCTCTTGATTTCAGCAACCAGCTTTTCGGTTACTTCCGGAGCAGACATTTCTGGCTGCAGGTCGTAGGTGGCCACTTTTGGAGAATCAACCAGCACACGGGTTTCGCCTTCGTAAGGGTTTTCACGACCGCCGGAGAAGAAGAAGGTAACGTGCGCGTACTTCTCGGTTTCTGCGATGCGCAGCTGGGTTTTGCCCAGCTTTTCCATGTACTCGCCCAGAGTGTTAGGCAGAGAAGATGGCGGGAATGCACAAACTGTGTTGATGTCGGCAGCGTACTGGGTCAGCATCACAAAGCCAGCCATTTTTGGCGCTTTCTCGCGCTTGAAGCCTTCGAAATCGGTATCAACGAATGCACGGGTGATTTCACGGGCGCGGTCAGCACGAAAGTTCATGAACATCAGAGCGTCGCCGTCGTTTACTGTGGCTGCGCTGTCTCCGATGACTGTTGCTTTTACAAACTCGTCGTTTTCATCACGCTCGTAAGCGGCTTTCAGACCTTCAACGGCATCTTTGGCTGTGAACCCGGCTTTGCCCAGGGTCATCAGGTCGTAAGCTTCCTGAACTCGTTCCCAGCGGTTATCCCGGTCCATGGCGAAGTAGCGACCGATCAGGGAAGCAACGCGACCAATACCTTTCTCTTTCAGCAGAGCATCGGTTTTAGCCAGAGAGTTTTCAGCGCTGCGCGGTGGGGTGTCACGGCCGTCCAGGAACGCGTGCACATACACTTCTTTGGCACCACGCTTTTCTGCCAGCTCGATCATGGCATTAATGTGGTCTTCATGGCTATGTACGCCACCCGGAGACATCAGACCCATGATGTGAACGGCCTTGCCTGCCGCAACCGCTTTATCGATGGTGCTGACAAAAGCGTCGTTTTCAAAGAAATCACCGTCCATGATGGACTTGGTGATGCGGGTAAAGTCCTGATAAACCACACGACCGGCACCCAGGTTCATGTGACCTACTTCCGAGTTACCCATCTGACCTTCTGGCAGACCCACGTCCATACCGGAACCGGACACCAGACTGTTCGGGAACTCAGCAATCAGCTTATCCATAACAGGTGTTTTGGCGGCATGAATGGCGTTGAATTCGTTGGCTTCACGGTGGCCGTAGCCATCGAGAATAATCAGGGCAGTGGTTTTGCGCTTGTCAGTCATCGGTCTGAACCTTGGCAGATGAAATAATGCGATGCATTCTACCTGCTTTTAAGGTGGATTCCAGTGTGTAGTGCTTATTCCTATGATAGCTGTTACTTACACTGTAGTGGCAGAAAAAATGCGGACGTCAGGGTTTGGTGAAGTCTGTTTCAGTATTGTTTTTTACTGTTTTTCTTTTCTCTGAAGGTGACAAAATCTAACACAAATAAACCGTGGGTCAGGCAGGGTTGTAAACCCGCTTTCACAGAGAACCGGTGAAATCTCTGACACATACTTTCTGTATGTATCCACAAAAATGCCCCGGAGCGGTATACTTGCGCCTTTTCCGTTTTAGAAAGACTGGTTAATTCATGGCTCAGCTACTCGAATTTATAGGCAACCACCCACTGCTGGTGGGCTCACTGGTGGCGCTGATTACGGCTCTGGTGTTCACCGAAATGCGTAAGGGTGGACACAACATCAGCTCCCAGCAACTGACTCAGCTGGTGAACCAGCAGGAAGCGATTATTGTGGACGTTCGTGAAAAGGCCGACTACAACAAAGGGCACATTGTTGATTCCATCAGCATGCCATTCGCCAAAGTTAAAGAGCGTGTGGCAGAACTGAACAAGCATAAAGACAAGCCGATTGTCATTATTGATGCTCAGGGTCAGCACGCTGGCATGGTTGGCAAGCAGTTCAAGGAAGCCGGTTTGCAGAATGTTCTGCGTCTGCGCGGCGGTTTGAGCACGTGGACTGCCGATGGCTTGCCACTGGTCAAAAAATAATAGCGTTATTTGAGGTATAAAGGCATGAAGCCTGTCACCATTTATATTTCAGCAACCTGCCCGTTTTGCCACAGAGCAATGAGCCTGCTGGACAGTAAAGGGGTTAACTACCAGACTGTCAGCGTTGATGGCCGCCCTGACGTTCGTCAGGAAATGACTCAGAAAGCCGGACGACACACGGTTCCCCAGATCTGGATCGGAGACACCCATGTGGGTGGTTGTGACGATCTGTTTGCACTGGAGTCTGCTGATAAATTAGATGATTTGCTTGCCTGAGGCTTGAATTTTTTTTTGCCGTCCCCATTGATGGTGGGTAAGCGATTTTTAATGATTGTCTGTCAGCACTTATACCCATTGGATTTGGAGATGTGGGTAGGCGGCAAACGAGCGAAGCCCCGTGAGCCTACGAATAGTAGGTGATCGGGGTGAGTGAGAGCAGCCTACACCCCCACATCTTAAAAGGCGATGGGTATAGAGAGACTGACAGGCATTCCAACTTATAGTAAGGAATTGATAATGGCTGAGAATCAGCAAGAGCAGCAGCCTCAGTTTGCACTGCAGCGTATCTACGTGAAGGATCTGTCCTTCGAATCCCCTAAGTCTCCTGAAATGTTTCAGGCGCAGTGGCAGCCAGAAGTTAAGCTGGATCTGAACACCAGCAACCGTCAGCTGCAGGAAGACATGTTCGAAGTGGTTCTGTCCCTGACCATCACTGTAGAGAACGGCCCTGAAGGCAGCCGTGAAACTGCATTCCTGGCTGAAGTTCAGCAGGCAGGTGTCTTCCTGGTGAAAGGTCTGGCCGCTGACGAACTGCACCGTACTCTGGGTGCGTTCTGCCCGAACATCCTGTTCCCATACGCTCGTGAAGCAATCGACAACATGGTTCTGCGTGGCAGCTTCCCTCCGCTGATGCTGGCTCCGGTCAACTTCGACGCTCTGTACCTGCAGGCGCGTGAGCAGGCTGAACAGCAGGGTACCGCTGCGGTTAACTGATTCTGTTCAGGACAGCAGACTGTTAACCGGTCTGTTGTACCCATGCTGAATACAAAAAACGGCTGACTTTAAAGTTAGCCGTTTTTTGGTTTTGGCCTTTCTCTTTTCAGTGACACACAACTTTCATGTTTCATATAGCACTCTTTGAACCGCGAATCGCCCAGAACACCGGGAATATTATCCGGCTGGTTTCAAACAATGGTTGCCAGCTGCACCTTATTGAACCACTGGGGTTTGATCTGGAAGAGAAAAAGCTCAGGCGAGCCGGGCTGGATTATCGTGATATGGAACGTATTACCATCCACCCGGACTTTGATGCTTTTGCCAAAGCAATGGGCGATCGTCGTATTCTTGCCATCACTACTAAAGGCAAGCAGCATTATCATGAGGTTGAATACCAGCCTGGTGACGTTTTGTTGTTCGGTGCCGAAACCCATGGTTTGACCGATGAAGTCAGGGCTAAATTGCAGCCGGAAAACATGCTTCGCATTCCCATGTGTCCCGACAACCGTAGTTTGAACCTTTCCAATTCAGTCGCGATTGTCAGTTATGAAGCCTGGCGGCAGCAGGGTTTTCATGGTGGATTGTAGATGTCTTGCTGAGTGGTAACGTTTTTATACGTCGATCAGCAGGCAGTTATGGTATAGATGAAAATATCACCACCTGATCGAGATCAGTCTAATGAACCAGCCATTTTTATTTCACGGGCAGGATGCATTCTGGGTTGAGCAAATACCCGATGCACTCAGGGTGACAGTGGCGATTAAGGCAGAACTGGCTGTAGAGCATCTGTATATTCGCTGTGAACCCGATAATGAGGAAGAACTGATTGCCATGAAGCCGGGTGATCGCAAAAACCGGCTACGCTACTGGCATGGCGAACTGCCACTGAACCATGATAAAGACTTAACTGCTTATTGCTTTAAACTGTTAACGAGAAATCAGCAATGGTGGCTGAGTGGGTCAGGCGTTACTGAACGAGTACCTGGCAGAGAGTTTCATTTTAAGTTCAATCGTTGCCATCAACCGCCTGACTGGTTCAGCCAACAGGTGTTCTACCAGATTTTTCCAGACCGCTTTAATAATGGTGATCCATCCATCAGCGTCAGAGCCGGAGAATACTGTCTGAAAGGTTCAGAGCGTCCTACTGTGGTGAAAGACTGGGGTGAGCCGGTTGCCGGACATGGTTCTTCAGGTGCCAGTGAATTCTACGGTGGTGACTTACGGGGCATTGAAAACAAGCTTGATTATCTGGAGCAGCTGGGGGTAACTGCTTTATACCTTAACCCGATCTTCAAGGCACCCAGTAACCATAAATACGACACCACCGATTATCTGACCATTGACCCTCATTTAGGCACTAACGAACAATTTGCAGTCATGGTCAATAAACTGCATCAGCGAGGCATGAGAATTATTCTGGATGCGGTCTTTAACCATACGTCTGTTGATCACTCATGGTTTGATAAGTATCAGCGCAATGATTCCATGCAGAGGAAAGGTGCATTCGGTCATCCCGACTCTCCTTACCGGCATTACTATCAGTTTGATGGAGATTCCGATACTTACATCAGTTGGAAGGGTATCGACTCACTGCCCAAGCTGAACTTTTCTAACCCTGAAGTACAGAACTTCATTTATGCCGGTGACGAGGCAGTCATCAAACACTGGCTGAAACCGCCTTACACTATTGATGGCTGGCGTTTTGATGTAATTCATATGCTCGGTGAAGGTGTCGGAGCTAAGAATAATGCCCATTATGTGCAGGCTTTCCGGCAAGCGGCGAAGTCTGTCAATCCGAACAGTTTTGTTCTGGGGGAACATTTCTTCGAGGCCAGCTCATGGCTGCAGGGGGAACAGGAAGACGGTGCCATGAATTACTATGGTTTTGGCCACCCTGTCCGGGCTTTTCTGGCGGGTCAGGATATCAGTTACCATCCTTGCCAGATCGACGCTGCCACTTTTGCGCAATGGCTGGATGAAGCCCGCAGCAAAATACCCTGGCTTAACCAGCTGTCTCAACTGAATCAGCTCGACAGTCACGATACCGCTCGTTTCCTGACTCTCCTGAACAATGATCAGGCTTTGATGCAGCAGGCTCTGATCATGTTGTTTGCCTATGTGGGTACTCCCTGCCTTTATTACGGAACCGAAGTGGCTCTGGAGGGAGGTCAGGACCCGGACTGCCGCCGTTGTTTCCCATGGGAACGGGTGGAAGCCAATCACCCTATGCTGGGTTTTGTGCAGCAGCTGATAGCAGTGCGAAAAGAAGAAGCAGCCTTGCAGACGGGCAGTTTCCAGTGGCTACATGCTCTGGGGCGTCAACTGGCTTTTGCGCGCAGCTTTGGTGATGATCGTGTGATCTGTGTCCTGAATGCTGATAAGCAGCCTGTTTCACTGGATTTGCCGGTGTGGCAGCTTGGGATTGAAGCCGGTCAGGCAGATGATCTTCTGGCAGGTGATAACCTGATCGTCAGGAGTGGAATGCTGACCATTAACTTGCTGGCAAAAGAGGGTAAATTGCTGAAACTGGCTGCGAAATAGGCCTTCTTATTGGATGTCTGGAAGGATTTGGAGACAAAACGTGGTCAAGGTAGTGACTTTGACCATTTATGGAATGATCATTCACTCATCGGGTCTGTCCTATACTGTTCCGGTATTTATCGATAGATGCCGGGAGGCCCATGTCTGATCAAAGTCTTGAATCGCCTGTTGGCGAACCGGGTATTCATTCCCAGTGGACGGCAAAAGATACCGGCTGGATGTTCAGTCATATCGGTACAGGCATTGGTGCCGGATTACTGTATCTGCCTATTAATGCCGGCATTGGAGGCTTCTGGCCTCTGGTATTGATGGCGCTGGTGAGCGGGCCAATGGTGTATCTGACCCATCGAACCCTTACCCGCTTCTGTCTGGCCTCCAGACAACCTGACAATGATTTTTCCACCCACGTTGAAGACACGTTCGGATCAGCCGTTGCCAAATGGCTGATGCTGGTGTGTTTTCTGTCCATGTTTCCGGTTTTGTTGCTGTACACCATCGGGATCAGCAATGTCACCATCAGCTTTATGGTGAATCAGCTGAACTGGGCGGTGCCTTCGCGTTCACTGGTGGTGTTTGGTCTGGTCATGGCGATGGTTGGCGTTTTTTGCGGTACGGAACAGAGGTTGTTAAGGCTGTTTCGGCGCATGGTGTTTCCACTCACTATTGTATTGCTGGGGATCGCTGTTTATCTCATACCGCAATGGCGTATGGATTATCTGATGCAGCCCATTTCACTGCATAAAGGTGCAGAGACCTTCCTGTTGGCACTGCCGGTTTTGGTGTTCTCCTTTTATCACGCGCCGGTGTGTTCCACCTTTGCCCGGTCTTACCGGCAGGAAAATCCCGATATTCATGCCTGTATTCGCAAGACCGACAGCATTCATATGCGCAGTGCCCTGATTCTGCTGGGCATAACCCTATTCTTTGTCTTTTCCTGTGTGATGGCATTAACCCCCGAGCAGTTGGCACAGGCGAAGGCTGATAATCTACCAACGTTGTCGGTACTGGCGAATCAGCCCGGTAACCGGTTCTTTTCTACCATCACGCCTATTATTGCCTTTGTTGCCATTATGACTTCTTTCTTTGGCTTCTTCCTGGGGGTGATCGAGCTGATGAATGGCCTGTTAAGTCAGGGTGTTCGTTCATTCTGTCCCGGTAAAGTGGTGTCGGCAGGGCATGTGCACAGAGCCAGCCTGTTTATCATTGCGTTAAGCTGCTGGATTGCCGGAGTGGGTAACTGGAGTGTGCTTGGCATTATGGAGGCTGTGGTTGCCCCGATGATGGCAATCATTATTTTCTTTCTGCCTATTGCCGGTTTGTATCGTTCGAAAAAGCTTCAGCAATATCGCAAAGCTTTGTGGGATGTCTTTGTTCTGGGCGTTGGAACACTGGTGATTATTAGTTTTGTTTTGTCGCAGCTGTTGTAAATAGAAATGAAAAAACGACTTGAGCCTTTTGACTCAATTCGTTTTTAAGGTTTTGAATCAGGCCAGTTAACTGATAGAAGGCTTGATATCAATAATGCTGGTGCCGTTCAGGCAATCAAGCTCTCTGACTACTATCTTTCCCTCTTCAATATCAACAATGGTCAGCTTTGCCAGAGCAATCGGGTTTGGCCGGTTCGGTGAGCGCAAAGAGAATGCTCCCATTAATGCTTTGTCTTCATTGCGAAAATGTGATTTTTGCAACAAGGTTTCTTTGTCGGTTTCATGGAACCAGTACAGTATGTCGATGGATTTTCCGGCTTTCAGGCCTGTAATGCCTGCCTTGTATTTTTCCTCAATACACAGTGGTCCCGATAGATTGTCCACATTATTCGGGCACTCAGCCAGAGTGTTGTAAGGTGCGGTAATGGTTCCAATACTAACGATGTTCATGGGTTTACCTGTGTTTAAAATGAATAAAAAATGATGGCTCTTTATGGGTTCCGTAGGGGTGGTAAAAAACTATTAGAAAGTTCGCTAGGAGGCTGCCCGAGAATAGCGCCCGTAGCGAGGATCGTAGAAAATTGAGGATAAAAATTCGGTTTTGAGAGGAGAATAGCGAGCTATTTGACGAACAAAATCGGATTTTTAGACCAATTTACTACGACCGCACGACGGCATGGATGCCGGAGCTAGGGCAACGCAGGAGCAGTTGCCGGTAGGTCAGACTATTCTCGGACAGGCTCCTAGTAGCTGCTGAATTCTCTGGTCTACAGAGCGTTCTTTTTCAGTAAAAATGCAGCCTTCGGTACTACGAGCCTTTTTGTGCGAACACGTTGAGCGAATAAGGGAAAGGGCAGTCGGGTTGAGAGATGCTTGATTCATCAACAGAAAATATCAGTTAAACGACATCTGACAAGCCTGCCCGGTAAGCATAAGTGATCTTTTTAACCTAAATTCAGCAGTTGAGCGATTACCCACCGCGCTCTAAGAGAGCAATGCCAGCTACTATCCTGCTAAACCTTGCTTTCGCTTAACTTGAGTTAATAAGCTGGACAGGCGTAATAATTTCACCTTTTGTTAAAAATTTCGACACAGCCCTCGTTAATATTCGGCACCAGATATCAATTGGAGTCAACTGCGCTGCAGTCTTCTTAATGGCATCAAAAAATACACAGAGATCTTCCTGCATTGTTTGGATCTTTTTTATCAAATTATGCTGACTGGTAATCGTTATTTTTTTCTTACGCCCACTCTCTGTTAACTTGCCAATAGCACTCATCAATAATGGCCTGCTGGTTATTGCTTCTTTATGCGAATCAGGATTGCTCAGTCTTACAAACAAAGTCCACCAGTTATATGCCAGTGCAACCATCCTTGATAGAATACGACATCGCTTTATATCCTTGGTTGTGTAACCTCCCCATCCCCAGTGATTTTTGATTTCATCAAAATTATTTTCACAGTCAGCTCTGTCTCTGTAATGATCTATGATGGATACAACGTCATTATCAAGACTGGTCACTAATACTGAGTACTCAAAGAGTTTGATGTTTTCAGGGTCTGAGATAAAAGCGATTTCTTTTTGCTTCTTATTATTCTCTTTCTCCAGCAACAGAGAATCACCTGATAATCTTCTTCGAACAATAATGATTCGTCTTGATTTCTCCCAACCACCTAGTTTTAATTCTGACTCCTTGCCTTCCCAATATCTGTTGTAGCGAACCCATCCCCCGCTACAGTGCGCATGGTATATGGACTTTTTGACGTTGGCTGTCTTCTTTACTTTGAATAGATAACCACAATTTGCTTGTTCGAGTTCTGACATCACTCTGTCACTGCCCCAGTCACAATCACCTCGAACAAATTCAGGCCAACACTCTTTTGGTAGACGGTTTAATAGATTTATTAAACCGGGCAATGAATGCTTACTGTTTCCTTTATCACCGGGCTGAACTTCAACATCAAGAACCAGCTTTAAATTAGCCATCATGTAAGAATGATAAGTATGTGAAGGACGCCCTTTCTTATGAGGGTTATAACCTGTTTCTGCTCCTTCCTGACTTCCGTAAATGGTTTTTATCGTAACGTCGACATCTAATATCCATGGTAACTTTAATAAGGGTTCATAGCATTCCTGCAAATGATGCTGCATCCATTCAACACCTTCTTTCTCATCTATTTTGAGTAAACCCCGACGAGCAGAATCATCACTGACTACCTTTGTCATACCCAGTAATTTGGGATTCACTCCATCCCCGGTTAACGTTCCAATATGAGCATAACGTTTGTGACCTGAGAGTATTGAGAGAAAAAGGGAACCTATTACATTAACTTTTTCAGGTGCGTTATTGCTTTTGTAAGTTAAAGGGCAATCTTCAACCCATGGTTCAAATCTACAACCTGTTTTTAAAAACTGAATAAAAAAGGGTAACTGCCCCATTGGTGTGACTGATGCGCCAGGTTCCCACTCAACATGGATTTTTCCCTCAAACGTGTCCACTTCAAGAGAGGTCGTTGAGCACTTTTTGCTGAGTTCTTTAAGTTCACCTTTTGGGTGAACAGATTTTGGTGGAAAAATCATCTGTATCCCTCTTCGCAGATGGGGTTACAGTTTAGTCGGGATTCTCAAGTGATGAATTTAGGTTTAAGATAGCTCCTGCTGTGTATGTGTCTAATCGGATACCAGATAAACGACACTGAACTATTCAGGCATCCATACTTCCCTTATGTCGGGCCAGCCCCATTCGGTCATGGTCACATCTTGCAAAATATCGTGAAAATATAAGCTCTGCCACTGGTGATAAAAAGGCATCAGCCAGCACTCTGAAATCATGGTTGTCGCCAAATGCTCCAGCTCTTTCAGATAATGACTTAACGGTGTCGTTTGCCGCATCGCCTGCAACTGATGTTTCAGCCAATTTTGATTTCCGGTACTGATAGCACTATTGAGCAGTGGATCGGACAGGAACCAGCGATAGGCTGATGAGGGGCGGTTGTCATCGAGGTTGTGGCTGACGATAAAAAGGTTTTCGTCCAGTTGGGTCACTTTGTCCTGACACTGCAGTGTTGCCAGTGGATAAATTGATATGGAGCACTGAACGCCGGATTGTTCCAGTAGCTGTTTGACCGATAGAGCGGTCTTTCTTACATCATACTGATCGTGAATGGCAATGTTCAGGTGATCCGGAAGTCTGGCTTTTTCTGAAGCGGGCTTTTTGACCGGGCTCCAGAAAGGGAGCAGATTGAAAGCGGGTTCTATGCCGGTGCTGGTTTCGGGAGTCGCCAGTTGCAGCAGTTGTTGAGGGTGTAACAGCGTACTGAGCCAGCGTCGTTGAGTCAGAGTTAATGGCTCAGGCGTGTTCTGATTAAATAGCAGGTAGATACAACCATATTCCAGCTGTTTTTGCTTGCTACTGCTCCGCGCTGGTTCTGCCTGCTGTCTTTCCAGAGAGTACTGACAACGGGTATAACCGGCATCGGTTTCAGTGTTTTTCTGGTCAGACAATCCGGTTAGTTCCATTAGTTCACGACCCTCATGGGGGACGTTCCAGATGGTGACTTCATCGGGGAGTGCGCGGCAATGATAGTAGTCCGTGAATGCGCTCAGTTGCAGGTGCTGGTTGTGCTCCATAACCTGAAATGCGCCGCTGCCAGTCACTTTGCGCATTAATGACTGCTGCACCTGTTCCGGCGGTTGAATAGCATATCGTGTATCCGCCAGCAGACCATGAAAACCCAGGTCGGGTGTCGTCAAAGTAAATTCAAGGCAGAGAGGTTGTCTGGCTTCTATAGTACCCAGATGCGCCAGCTCGGTTTGATAACGCGGTAGGGCTTTAAGGTGCTCGAACAGCTTGACCAGACAGAGCGCATCAATCTTGTCACCATTATGAAAACTGAGGTTCGGTCTGAGATAAAATGTCCAGATGTCTGCCGATTCATTGTGGTGCCAGTGGTGTGCCAGTCCGGGTGACACAACACCGGCTTCGGAACAGTACACTAAATTGGAATACACCTGTCTTAGAAAAAAACGTTCGCTGTTCCGCTGTGGTAAATGCGGTAAAAGAGGGCCAAAAGTTCTCGGATAGGTGAGCTGCAAATGCAACTGTCCGGACCGGTTGCTGGCACCGGACGTTTCCCTGAGTAAATGACCAAAGCCCTGGTGATCATTATCCAGAAACTCCAGTGCCTGATCATAGTTGCCCTGTTCAATCAATCTGCGGGCGACTTGCTGCTGCAGTTCGTCAACCTGATACTTCAGATAAAGACGTGAACGCTGGTTACGGCCGACACTGGGCTGCCATTCCAGCCAGTCGAATGCCTGCATTTCTTTCAACAGGTTTCTTGCATGACGTTTACTGGTGACCAATGTGTTGGCGACGTCATCCAGACTGATTCGGCAATCCTGACCGGCCCCCAGTTTGGCCAGTCTACGGTAGTATCGAAAGCGCTTAATTTCTACCAAAACAGGAACTCCTTCATCCTTATTTTTCCCTGTTTTAGCCTTTTCTCTGGTTAAACAGGGTTTGCAGACGGGATTTTAGCGAAAACGGGGAAAACTAAAATGCCTGTTAAACTGTTTTTTACTTCCCTGAATGTTCTGATAATAGCGGCATCTTAACGCGGTAGTGAGGAACTGAGTGATGTTGAAAGCCGTCAACCTGATCAGACAGTGTTCCCGTGACCTTCATGGTCAGCCACTGGTGCATTTCTATCAGCAGATTATGTTGAATACCCAATCCACTGTGCTTCAGAACCTGCTTATACAGATGTTTGAAGCGAACCAGTGGGAACTGCCAGAGCGGTTTCAGACGAAAAAAGTCTGGACTGATTCTGATGATATTTAAAGATAACGGTCACTATGAAGATTGAACATATTGCCATTTGGTCGAAAGATATAGAGCGTCTTAAAGCCTTTTATGAACGGTATTTCTCTGCCCGTTCCAATGACAAGTACATGAATGAGAAGAAAGGCTTCTCGTCCTATTTTCTGAGTTTTGACAGCGGCGCACGCCTTGAAATCATGGCAATGCCCACGGTACCCGGTTCAAAAGACGATCCATACCAGCAGTTTACCGGATTGATCCATCTGGCTATGTCTGTGGGTTCTGAAGCGGAAGTGGACCGGCTAACGGCCAAACTTTCGGAGGATGGTTACGAGGTGCTGGACGGGCCCAGACGAACGGGTGATGGTTATTACGAGAGTGTCGTGTTTGATCCGGATCGTAATAGGATCGAAATAACCGTCTAGCATCTGATTGCCCCTGTGTCGTGTGCTCTACTTAAGAATAAAGACCGGATCAGAGCAGGAGAGCGACAGTGGGCAATGATATCAGGGGCACAGGCCGGAAAACGGCACCTCCACCTTACTCTGACCCCCGAACTCCGCAGCCGGATACCGGTAAAGCATTCAAGCAGTGGAAAGTCAGGCTAAGCCCCGGGAAGCGGTTTATTCGCTGGTGTAAGGAGGCTGCCTTTCGCTGGATTCCGGGAATGCGTCTGGTAGATCGGGTCGTCAGTGGTTCTCTTACTCTTATTAATACCACTGCCCGACCTCCGGGGCGCGGAGAGTACTGGGAAAAAGTACCTTTGACCCGGAACTTGTCAGAAAAGCGCGAGATAGCCATAGACTCGGCTTTATCCCAGTTACCCTACTGGATGAATTGGGAGGATGTTTCTGAAGCGGAACGCTTGCATGGCGGTGATGACGCAGTGATTACGTCGCTGAGTGGGGATAAGTCATCGTCAGGGTTGCAGCCTTTGAACGAAATCCACATCGACTTCTTTAAACAGATTACGCCTTTGCTGGCTGATGTGCCTGCCGCCGGGTCTGCTCCCGTTTTAAGCACTATTCAAAAGGCGCATCCGTTACTGAAAACCATGAGACTGTCGTCTGAAGGTATTCTCTTTGCCCCCCGCACCGGGCTGACAGCCACACTCACCCGAAACAACCAGAATAACAGCCTGACGCTGGCCTTTGGCGGCACCAAATCAGGCAGCGATATCCGGTTGTTTGAACAACAGGCGGGTGAAATCAGGAGAAAGCGGTTTAATTTGACCTGGGGGCAAATCAAAGCCGACATACGAAACTTTGTGGGTTGGAGTGTGCCGACCATTTACCGTCAGGCTGCAGAATTGGCCGGGGTTATTCAAGGAATGGCGGAACGGGAAAAAATGCCTCTGAGTTTAACCGGTCACTCTCTGGGTGGTGGGCTGGCAGCCTATTCTGCGGCCAAGCATGGTTTGAAAGCCAGAACCTTCAGTCCGGCAGCGTTGGGCAAGAAGACGTTGGCAGACCTGAGTCAATCACAAAAAACCAATGCTAATGAACTGATTCATAATTATCTGGTGACGGATGATCCGGTCAATAATCACTGGTTGTCTAACCCGTTCAGGATGATGGCTAAACCGACGATCATCGGGAAACGCTCGGTGATTGAAGAACAGCCTCAAACCGGTGAAAACACAATGATCGGACGACACATCTGGTCTCACCGGCACTATATGGAAGTGCTGAAAAAGGATCGTTAATCTCTTTTATAAGCGTTCAGCCATACAGACTTGCGTCAGGTCAAATCCTTCTGCTGTCGTTTATCTTATCGTGTGCTCCCAATAACTACATTGTGTTTAAAGCAAGCCCGCGGCTTGCTGGGGGAATAATAATTCATGTTCGACAGCGTGTTTCTTCAGGTTGGCCTTATTGTCGGCCTGGCCTCTTTGGGCGGTGTTCTGGCGCTCTATTTAAAGCAACCTCTGATTGTCGCCTTTATCGTTCTGGGTGTAGCTCTGGGGCCTTCAGGCATTTCACTGGTGGAAGCCAGCAGTGAAGTCGAGTTGTTTGCCAAACTGGGGATTTCATTACTGCTGTTTGTAGTGGGCCTGAAGCTGGACATCAAGGTAATACGGACTGTCGGGCCAGTGGCTCTGGCATCCGGTCTAGGGCAGGTGTTTTTTACCTCGGTTATTGGTTTTTTGATAGCCATTGCTCTGGGTATGCCGGTGGTTTCTGCCGTCTATGTGGCACTGGCCCTGACATTTTCCAGTACCATCATCATTGTTAAAATCCTGTCCGATAAGCGCGAAGTGAACACGCTTCATGGGCGCATCGCTGTTGGATTCCTGATTGTGCAGGATATCGTCGTGGTGTTGGTCATGATTGGCCTGATGGCTGTAGGGCAGGCGACTGGCGACGTTAGTCTCGGGCAGGAAGCGATCAATATACTGCTTAAAGGCGTACTGATGCTGGTGACTGTAGCGTTACTGATGCGGTTTGTGCTGCCGGGCTCTCTGAAGCATATTGCCCGTTCTTCGGAGCTGCTGGTGTTGTTTTCCATCGGCTGGGCGGTTCTGGGTGCCTGTGCAGGGCATGCACTGGGTTTCAGTAAAGAAGTCGGTGCATTTCTGGCGGGTATTTCCATAGCTTCAACGCCTTATCGCGAGCAGATTGCTGCGCGACTGGTGAGCCTGCGTGACTTCCTGCTGCTGTTCTTCTTTATCGAATTGGGCAGTGGGCTGGATATGAGTCTGTTATCCGCCCAGATACCCGCCGCACTGCTCTTTTCTGTCTTTGTGTTGCTGGGGAACCCTGTGATAGTGATGGCGATTATGGGACTGATGGGTTATCGAAAACGAACCGGTTTTCTGGCAGGTCTCACGGTGGCACAGATCTCTGAGTTCTCGCTGATCCTTGCAGCACTCGGTTTGAGTCTGGGTCATATCTCCGAAAACACGGTCGGGTTAATCACTCTGGTGGGTTTAATCACTATCAGTGTTTCGACGTATATGATGCTTTATTCACAGCCTCTGTTTGAACGATTGTCACCGTATTTATCATGGTTTGAAAAAAACGTCGCAGGTCGTGAAACTGCCAGTGACGATGACGAACCCTTTGATATGATCATGATTGGTATCGGACGCTTCGGTGCGGTACTGGCAGAAAACCTGCAGCAGGAAGGTAAGCGGGTTCTGGCTATTGATTATGATCCCCGTACCGTTGAACAGTATGCTCAGGCTGGTTTTTCCATGCACTACGGTGACATTGAAGATCCGGAGTTGATTGCCGGAACCTCTCTTGATTCGGTTCAGTGCATTATCAGTACTATCAGGGATCGCTCCCTGAACAAGGCGCTGCTGGAAAACCTGAATGCCCTGGACTATCAGGGAAGTACAGTGATCTGCGTGGACAGCTCTGAAGATGTAGAATGTTTCGAAGGTTATGGCTCGGACTATGTACTGAGTCCATACGCCGAATCGGCTCACCAGGCGTCTGACAAGATTATTGCCTTAAGTCGCTGAGTACTCATTGGTTCCATGGGTATTTCGAAACTGGCTCTTCAGAAGAGCCGGTTTCGTGCTTACTCTCCTGTTTTCTGTGTTATTCAGGAGTTACCCAAACACAATGAGTTATTCCTATAAAGCCGATCTGGCTATTCTAACCCTGACTGTCCTGGTAGCGATTGGCTGGGTGACTTCTCAGCTGGGCACCGGGTTAATGCCCCCGTTATTGTTTACTGGCATACGTTTTTCGGTTTCTGCTCTGCTACTGACTCTGTTTTGCTACAAACAGCTGGTTCAGTTGAAACAGGAGTCTCTGTGGCTAGCAGTCAAGACCGGACTGGTGCTGGTTATGGCATCCATTGTCTGGATCTATGCGGTCAGTCTGTCGGAACAAATTGGTGAAGGGGCATTTATAACCAGCACAAAAACACTGCTTGTGCCGTTCATTGGTTATTTTCTGTTTAAAATATCGATTCCGGGACAGGTATTTTTTGCCTTACCTGTGGCGGTGACGGGGCTGGGATTGCTGGTGCTGGATGGTAACTGGCAGTTTGAACCGGCTCAGGTTTTATTTCTGCTGGCGGCCTGTCTTTATGCTCTACATGCAATTCTATTGAACCGGTTTGGACAGGGGATACCGGCTATGGCTCTGACCACCATTCAAATGTATCTGGTGGGCGTTGTTTCACTGGCAGGCTCTCTTTTGTTTGAGCCAATCAGTATCTCAATGACATCGGACGCTGGAGTTATTCTGTGCATTTCCATCTTTGTGGCCACCTGCCTGCGATTTTGTTGCCAGACCTGGGGCTTTAAACACTCAGAGCCCAATCGTACGGCCATCATTATGATTCTGGAACCGGTCTGGACATCACTACTGGGTGTGTGGATGTTTAATGAGGTGTTTGAAATGCAGGGGTTACTGGGGTGTGTGCTGATTGTTCTGGCATTGGTGATTACCCGATGGAGTCCGTTTAGAAAGAGGGTTGTTACAGGCTTTGAGTGAGACTTGGTTTTTACAGTGATTGGTCATAGCCTCAAAGACTCCCGGCCCAGAGAATCTATGCCGATGTCATCAGCCTTTGTTGCCAGAACGAGTGATTAGCCCATCTTGATTCCTGTATATACAGCTGTTGTCTGCTTTTTTTATAAAACTGGTATCGTTTTATTACATTTTCCGAAAATGAAGCCCTGCATTCAGACTGTCCTGTAAAGAAAGCCAATAGGGTTTGACTCGATAAAATACCATCACTCAAGCCCTTGTAAATGCCCTGGGCCACGATAGGGTCGTAGCTGGAGGCTGCGTCACCAATAGCCATCCAGTCGCTGCCTTCTATATTAGCCAGTAAACCTGAGTAGATTGGCCAGATATAGAATTGATCGTTTTGCAGCAACAGCTGTTCTGCATGACGGGCAATGAATGTTGTAGACTGCAGTGCAGCTTCAAAGCCTTTTTTCTTATCTCCCTGAAGCCATGAGAGTTGCTCTTTTTCGGAAACAAACATGGTGACCAGCCTCTGGGCAGGCAATAGAGTTGAGTACCACCAACCATCAGGGGTTGCTTCCAGCTGAACCTGTTTTGAGGCTTGACCGGCAGCGATCTCTGAAAACCGAACCACAGCAAACAAGCGGTCATCGATCTTCTTACCCACTCCTAATGCCCGGGCAAAACGGGCTCTGGCTCCTGAAGCATCTACTACAAAGCGTGCTTTCACCTTATACCTTGATTTATCGTGGGTGTTCTCCAGATTCAGAACATGCCCTTCATCATCGTTAGATAGAGGCTCTGTGCCAAGAAAACGAGTGTTCCAGGCTATTTCTGCACCTTGTTGACAAGCTCTATTGGCAAGCATCAGGTCAAACTGCTTACGGTTAAGACACCAGGAATGTCCTAATGGGCTTACAATAAAATCGTTATAACCGACATCACTGCGACCCCATACGGATGCATACCCGGGGCAGGGTGTATGACCACCCTGATAAAAAGATGTTTCAACTCCCAGCTGTTTCAGGAGCAGAATGGTTTCAGGTGGGCAGCTTTCTCCTATGCGTTCACTGTTGGTTTGTTTTCCATCGATTACCAAGACAGACAGTTTTAACTTCTGTAGTGTGGAAATTGCAGAGGCCAGTCCTGCCGGACCGCCCCCAACGACTACGAGATCATAGTTTTTTTCTTTAGTGGTCACTTGGATCGTTTCTTCGGTGGATTTGCATTAAATGGCCATTGGGCAACCGGGTCTGATGCATCACCGGGGCGCGTTAGCTGACTTTCAACTTCCAGATACAAATCCGGTGAAAACTCGTTGTCGTCTATATCGACATTGGAACCCTGGATAATAATCCCGATCTTGTCCCAGTTGGTTACAGAATCTAATGGATCCTGAAAGGTAGCAGCAGAAGCGGGATTAATGGCATAGGTTCCCGGCCCCCTGATGGACCACTGTTGCTTTGGCAAAACATTATTTACGACTTCTTCTGCAACATAAACGGCATCGGGTCGCTGTGAAGGCCACGACCAGTACAATGTGGTTTCAGCACCATTACTTTCATTGACACCGTCGGTATTGATGGCGGTTGCATGGATAGAACAGGAGTTGTAATCCGTTTGCCAGGGGATTGCCATAAACTTTGAAACGTCGCCGGGTTCTAACCCATCAGTCTGGTTGTGCAGCGGGATCCATCCGCTTTTTAAAAAGGGGATTTCTTTATTCAGATTTTTATATTTCAGTGGGAAGTGCTTTATTCTGAATGGTCCCGAGCCTGTCTTTTTCCAGTCCTGCATATAAATATCAGCACAGGTGACGGTATAGCTCACTTCAATTCCCGGAACATAACGACCACCGAGGCAGTTGGAAAGTGACGCCATGTCCAGAAACTCCCCCGGCCCGAGCTTGATTCCATCGTTTTTCTGATAAAGATGTTTGCTCCACTGTTCTAACAGAAAGTATTGAGTTTTGGTCACTGTCAGAAAAGAAGTGCCCGCCGCGCCTAATGACAGAGGCATCAAAGGCGCTCCGATATTAGTCTCTTCCTTAAATGGGTTTCGCAAGAAATTAAGGGCAGCCATGATCGTTTCATTCGGGTTGTCATGCTCATTAATGGCATCCACCGCTGCATGAGCCCGTAAGGCCATTTCAGGCAAATTTGCTGTCCATTTCTGCAGGGCGCTGGCAGTAAAGACTGGCTTGATATCCTGAGAAAAGCTTGGACGATAATCCGGACTGTACTGGTCTGACTGCCTGTCATAAAGCTCTGGCTGCAAGTCAAGTTTACGGACAAACAGGTTATAAACATCGTCCCAGACCGAAACGACATTTCTGATTTGCGGTGCGTAAGCCGGGTCACCGCAAACGACCCAGGCTCCGAAAGCTTCTTCACTGCTGCCGTCTTCAAAGCGCACTCTGACAGAGACCGGACCATCAGCGGCGGAATCAAACCAGCCAACGTTGTTAAGGTCACCTGTCATCTGTATTGGCACACCGTACTCGTCGTATTGTCCCACTGCGTTGCCACTGCTGGACAGCATTAACAAACGCCCTTTGTCGTCCGTAAACATTTCTCCCAGAGTATTGATTGGCCCGTTGGGCTCAAACAGTTCATCGTTGTAATCGGCGGGAAAACGAACCGGGTAATCCAGAAGCTCTTTTATGGTTTCTTTGTGGCCCGGGCAGGTGGGAATAGTATTATCGTCAAATTTGGCATGTTCTCCACTCAGGGCAGATATTGTCCGGGGGCCTGCATCGATCATCAAACGGTTCAGGCGATAGGCTGAATCTATATCTCCATGAGTTTCCGGGTTTCTCATTTGTGGCACTGCCTGATTGTAAGCCTCAATGCCTTTGTTGTTCACAACGTTATAAACCGCTGCCTTTTTGTTGGCCAGGTGTGATGTCCAGATCAGGTCACTGACGACTCTGCCATCAGGGAGTTTGGTACCAATGGTGACCTCAATGCCATCTCCACCGGGATAGGTTGCTTCGCCTTCTATGTCGTAAGCATAGATTCTGAATCGAGCGGCCTGTTTTTTTAAAAAACCGTCTTTATCCCTGAGGTCTTTACTGGTGACAGGGGTGTTTTCTGTTCCTGCTTTAATGGGAAGCCCACCTGTAACATCAGTGCCGGGCTGAGGCAAACCGGCACTGGTTTCCGGGGATAGAATATATTCGTCGCTGGTGCCAAAACGGGCAAAGTTAATGGTGGGGTGTACCCTGAATACTGTCTTTTTGTTCATAATATTTCTTTTTATTGATGAGTGATTAAAAAGGATTATTCAGCTGAATTTCGGGGTGACACCGTGCTCCCAGCAATTTCGAATCGCGCCTCCTACACTGGCCATAACCGGAAAAAAGTTTTCAGGATTATCGCCTTTAAACAGCCCTTCCAGTGCCGTCATCAAATGCGAGAATTGACGAACGAGTATGGCTTCAAGCTCTTTATCCTCTTTTGTATATTTTGAAATGGGCTTTGCTTTGAATGTAACCGGAAGAGTACTATTTTTTATCTCATTAAACTTTGCGAAATGATCTTCTTCAGGGGCTGTGTCGTCGGCAGTATTCTGAAAGGCAGGCGGGATTTTTTCGTATGTTTTGGATACGCCTTCTCCCTGGTTAGTAATCAGGTTGATCAACATATTCACCTGATTCATTCCATCGGATCCGGAGTTGGTTATTTTCATATCAGGCGTGTTTCTGTAAAAGGCGGAGAAGAAATCGACCTGACGCACTCCGCCACGAATGTGATCTTTCAAGTGCTCAAGCCCGATACGCAATGCCTCATAAAATGCACCAATGCTGCCATATTCCTGGGCATTAACACAAAACTGTAATGATGTTGGTTCGGTTTCATAATCCGGTATTTCAATTAAGCACATGGCGTTTATATGTTGCTCATCCAGCCCGCCAATTTCAGCAGTGTATGGGCAATAGGGCTTTATTGTTTCAGGAGGATCCTGACTGAAATCCAGATAAGGAATGGTTTTTCCCTTATAAACAGGAGGGCTAAAACTGGGCGATAATCCGTATGCATTCGCAATATTGGCAGCAGATTGCAAATGCAGCATTTCCTGATTCAGAACGGTTCTTATTAATTGATAAACAGGACTGGATTTATCTTTTATGGAATACATGGCGGACATATAAAATGGAATAGTCCAGAGTTCCAGATTAACAGCTTCCTGCAAATGTTCATGCAAGTGATTAATTGCCCACTGGTCATGTGAGAGCGTTTTTATTTTCATAGTATTCTTGCTGTGAGGGTTTTAATTTCTATAGTAGTTCTATACTGTTACCGTTTTTATACAAAAATACAACACCATATCAATAGACTCTATTTAATTAGATTAACGACATAAGTCTTTTAATAGGCGATCATTGATAGTGTTATTTAAAGGACATTCTGTTTGAGCGAGGCTGAAATAGATCGATATAAAAAAAGACTTTCTGAAGAACTATTTGTTATCCAGAAAGCCTTTCTTTACGCCAGTCAACAGCGATTCAGGGAATAGCTGTTGGCGGCATTTGATTAAACACCGCGGGCTTTACACATCGCCTTGTATTCATCTTCAAAGAAGAACTTGTCTTCACCGAAGGCAGGCTTCAGGTCGTCCAGCCAGGTGGCTTCTTCGTCGTATTTGGCAAAGAACGGACGGTAACACCAGTCCGGGTTACGACCCTGCAGGAAGCGCAGAACGAATACTTTCTCGCCGTTCACTTCAGTGATACCAGTGATTTCTACTTTACCAGGACCCGCACTCATGGATGGACCACGAACGGTACGACCCAGACCGGACATCTGAGTGATCGCCGCCTGATAGATTTCGTACGCTTTAAACAGCGGGATCTCGAAGTAGTGCTTGGCACCTGTGTCGCGAGCCACAAAGAAGTAGTAAGGGATGATGCCCATGGTCAGCTGTGTCTGCCAGTTCTTCACCCAAACATCAGGATTGTCGTTGATGTGACGGGTCAGTGGTGCCTGGGCACGGATGTTGACACCCGTGGCACGAATACGCTTAACCGCTTCTTTACAAACGTCAGTTTTCAGTTCGGCGTAGTGGTCGAAGTGTGCCATGAACGCCAGATGCTTACCGCCATCTACCATCTTCTTGAACAGAGCCAGCAGCTCTTCTGCGTCGTCGTCCTTGGTGAAACGGTATGGCCAGAAGGTCAGTGTTTTGGAACCGATACGGATGTTTTTGATGTGGTCGAATTCTGGCTGCAGCAAAGGCTCCAGGTATTCTTTAACCAGCTTGGTCTTCATGACCAGCGGGTCGCCACCAGTGAACAGCAGGTCGGTCACTTCTTTGTGCTCTTTCAGGTAAGCGTGCATGGTGGACGCTTCGGTGGCCGCCATTTTCAGGTCGCTGTCACCGATAAACTGTGCCCAGCGGAAGCAGAATGTGCAGTAGCTGTGGCAGGTCTGGCCCTGACTCGGGAAGTACAGTGCGGTTTCACGGTACTTGTGCTGCATGCCCTGAACCGGCTTGCCGTCAACCATTGGCGCGTTCATCGCCAGCTGACCGGCCGGATGCGGGTTCATGCTCAGCTGAATGTCGTGCGCCGCTTTTTTGATGTCTTCACGACTGGCTTGTGCAGCGTGCAGCTTTGCCATACGGTCGAAGTCGTCTGCTTTCAGCATTTCCTTCTGTGGGAACATCAGGCGGAAGACCGGATCGTTAGGGATATCGTTCCAGTCGATCAGTTCATTCACAACATATTCGTTTACGCGGAAGGGCATAACACTTGCCACAACCTTGATCTCGAACTGCATGGCTTCTGGCAGCTCGCGGAACTGCTCGATCATGTCAATGTTACGTTCGGTGTATACGGTATATGGACGTGCTGCGTCGCTAGTAGTAGACGCAATTAACTGGTCAGCCTGAGTGTAAGCGTTCAAATCGGCTCCTCTGTTTTTGTGTGAGGTATGAAGGGTGGCAGGATTTTTTCACAGTAGAAACAAAACTGATATGCGATAAATCCATTATTGAAACTGGGGGTTAGTGCGTATGAAAACGTACGTTTAGAGGTGTTAGGTAGTGGATGTGTATAGTGTTTGTAGCGATTTCCGAGAAGAATCTCTTTTGGTTATAACGCCCTGTCTGCAACAACGCCCTCTTTGGATTCAGGTGATCCACCTCCGAAGAGAGCGTTATTACATCTTAAAATCAGGCGGTTTTCAGCTGCTTGACTTTATCTTTGCCTACTTTTTTGGAACTTTCCTTTTCAGCTTCTTCGCCTTTAGGCAGCAGTTCTCCGGTTTTGTGCATACGCTCCATACGGCCATTAATGGCAGCACCGGCCACCATCTCCATTACGTCGTAATAGATGTTGCCATTGATTTCTGCGTTACGGGACAGCTCCAGTCGGTCAGATGCATAAACATCGCCGTTTACCAGTCCATCAATGCGAACATCGGCAGCGCGGATATTGCCGGTTACAGTACTGCCTTTTACCAGCTGAAGCATGCCGCTGTCGGAAGTGATGTTACCTTTGATGGTACCTTCAACATGGACATTACCGCGAAAACGAACATCGCCTTCTATTTCGGTACCGCCGGAAATTAAAGTAGTGATGTCACTATGGTCATTGCCTGATGCTTTAGACTCGGAACTGTTTTTGCCCCACATGGACGAAGAAACCTATGCAGTTAATATCAGTAAAACTACGCATGAAGACGCAGAGGAAAGTTTGGACGTTATTCTCAGGTATCAGACGAGTGACTGCAATCAGTATCATCAAGTAGTTGTGAGCTCTGACAAAAAAGCTTTCGCTGAATGATAGGAGTGCCTGTTATAGTCAGGGTTTTTCCCGACAAACAGGGTGGTCTCTCAAGCTCTGCCGAACAGACTACCCTGCCGTATTCAATCATTATTCAAGATGAAGCTCTGGATCTAATGCCTGGCCAAGCAGGAAATGCATAACAAATGTCCAGGATTTATTTTCGGAGCCTTGAGCAATCCAATATCCTTCTTTATTGGCAAGATCAGGCTTATGTAACCCATCATCGAGATCGAGAACCCATTCTTCGCTATAAAGGTAATACTCATTGAATCCCAGTTTTGTCATGAATTCATAAATTTCTCTGGCTAATACCAGCCAGGGTTCCTGTGGAGTACCTGAGTTGTTATACATCTCAACTAAAGCCCGACCTACCATGCCAAGCCTGTGTAGCCATAGTGTATTCCCCCTGTTTTCTAACAGTTTTTCAGAGTGTGCATTTTTCATCGGGATGAATTGTGCTCCGTTGAACACATTAATGTGTTTATAAAAAAGCTTGTAGGCATTTGGATACTCACTTTTATCCACTGCGCCCGCTAAAATGGCCAAGGCTAAACCATAGGGGTCAAACAGGGCTCCTTCCCGGAACTTATCGCTATCGCTTTCAGAAAACCGCCGCGCTAATAAAAGTGTAATGTCTTTAGGAATAAGTGTCAGCTTTGCGCTTTCCATTTCTTTATTTCTAATGAAATCCCGTGGTTCAAACGGGCCTTCTGGATATAGCAAAGAATCCTTAATGGCTACATTTAACTGTCCGGCAAGTTTTTTGATCATTGTTTCAAATGTTATTTGACCGCTTACAAATTCATTAAACTTAGTAGCCTCAGGAAGGGTGCTTGTTTTCAATCTTGACTGGTTGATAATAGCTTTTATGAGCTCACTGGAAAGATGACCGGAAACTTTTTCAAGTACTTTTAATGCTTTCAACAGGCGGCTGTTGACAGCCAGGCTCGAGGTGCCATTTAGAAAGTTTCCAATAATGTTGAGACTGCCAACGCCAGCGTGCAAACCTTTATCCGATATCTGGTTCTGATAGATGTGCACCAAAGCGTAAGCAACCAATTCTGAAAATAAGGTGGTATTCTCAAAGATTTGCTGCTCCTCATGGTTTTTGTTAAAGGCATCAATCAGAGTGGCGACTATGGTCAGTGCGCTCATTTCAGAGTCGTTTGTTTCTGGTGTGGATCTTGTTCCGTCCAGATAACTTTCCAGCAAGAACGACCACTGTGGATACTCGGCACCATCAGTTAACTGTACTTGCCGGACGACCTCTTTTATTCGTCTTAACTCGGTACTGATCTGCTGAGCATCCAGTGATTCGAGATAGCTCATTGGTGTATCACTGTTCAATAAATCACTGTTGAAACCCTTGACGTTGCTCCTGACAAAAGTTTTCAGATCATGGAATCGCCTGACATTAGTTGACCCTTGCAGAAACTTATCGATCATAAATTTCTTGGGATCGACAGGGACAAAAATGGGAAATTCTCCAAAGGTGCTGGTGCTACTTCTTTCAGGGTAGTATGGGCTGGGTTTATCGTCTTTTTTGACCTCAGTAAAGACTTTTTTCAGAAACTCGAGAGTTTCTGTCCGGCCACTTTCCACTTGTACTATTGCATCAATCATTTCAGAGATGTCTCTGAGCCATTGTTGAGAAGCATACGGGGTTTCACCGACAGAAGCGGGAAGCCCGGTTTCAATCAGAAGTTTTACCAGATCGGCAGAAGACGACGCTGGATTTTTCAAAGAGAGAGGTTCAGGGGAACAGTAAGATGACGGGTGGGGTTCATCGGTAAAGGTCTGACCTGTTGATGGTTCGATGACACGCTGTACTTTGACTGTTGGCGGTTTAACAAAACCTGTCGGTTTTTGTTGACCTTCCTCACCATCGTGGCCTTTAGGCAACGTGTCTGGAGTTTTGCGAACCCTTCTTTTTTGTTCTAGAATTTCCCGGGTCCAGAGCACTCTGGGTAAAACAAGCTGAATAAATGTGTTTCCATCATCCATTCTGGTGCCGGTCAAGGCATAAGCTTTTTCCTGTTCTTTATAAAGACTCCATAATCGTTGAGCCTCGCTGGCATTGATGGTGTAAGTCGAACCATCATGTCGGGTTATTTCATACACCGTTTCGCCATTGGATCCTGTTTTTTTAGTGGCCTTTAAATAACGATTGAGAAACAACAAGAGTATGTCATCCTCATCCTCATTATCGAGGAGTTGATTCCCGACATCGAACTGCATCTTGTTTTTGGTGACTGATGGTGCGAAAGGTCGAAACAGTGAGAGCGATCCTGTCCCTGATAACCATTCGGCAGAGCTTTCCGAGGCAGTCATCGCCTGAGTGACTGTTGGCAACACCAGGCAGGCCAACAGGCAAAGTGCATGAACTAATAGAAGTCTGAGATGATGACTCATAGTGGTTAAACTCCAGATGATTGTTTGGGGTTAAACGGCAACTGGCAATAATTCAGGAAGAGTCAACGGCGTTTATTTGTAACTGCTCATTTTTTGTAGGCAAAAGTGCCCATTTCGAAAGTGGTACTCTTTATTTTACTGGGCTGTAGCCTTTATTTTACTGGGCTGTAGCCTTTATTTTACTGGGCTGTAGCCATGTGACCGCAAAATTTGCCTACAAATTCTGAGCAGTTACGTTTATTTGAAGTCATTTTATTGGTAGTCAACTCTACCAGAGGCAAGGAGTATAGACGATTTGTCGCTTTTTCAACCCTGAGGCAAAAAAAATGATGCAAAAAAGTCTGGAAGGTCTGTGTCAATAGCGTCAAGTCTCTCCCAAAGGTGGGTGTCGCCGGGAATATCAGGACGGCCATGATCAGGTATGAGGAGTGGATTGCTGGCAGACATTTATGATTCATTCATCAGCCAGGGCTTTTGTCTAGGAGGCTTGGTTCCGTGGGCATCATTGAGCCTGACAAAAACCGTGAGGCTTTTTTCAGTCTCACGGTTTTGTTGACTTACGGACGGATTATTGGTTTCAGGAAACGGCCCGTGTGAGAAATGTTCATTTTTGCCACAGTCTCAGGAGTGCCTGTGGCAATGATATCGCCACCACCGTCGCCCCCTTCCGGTCCCAGATCCACAATCCAGTCTGCGGTTTTAATCACATCCAGATTATGCTCAATGACCACCACGGTATTGCCATGATCCCGCAAGCGGTGCAGAACATTAAGCAGTTGTTGTATATCGTGGAAGTGCAGCCCGGTGGTGGGTTCGTCCAGAATATACATGGTTTTGCCGGTATCCCGCTTGGACAGCTCTTTGGCCAGTTTTACCCGCTGGGCTTCGCCGCCAGAGAGGGTGGTGGCATTCTGCCCCAGATGAATATACGACAAACCCACATCCATCAGGGTTTGTAGTTTGCGATTGATGGCGGGTATCGCGTCGAAAAACTCCAGTGCTTCCTCTACCGTCATATCCAGCACTTCATCAATGCCTTTGCCTTTGTATTTCACGTCGAGGGTTTCACGGTTATAACGCTTGCCCTTACACACGTCGCAGGGAACATAGATATCAGGCAGGAAGTGCATTTCAACCTTGATCACACCATCCCCCTGACAGGCTTCGCAGCGTCCGCCTTTAACGTTGAAGCTGAATCGTCCGGGTTTATAGCCTCTTGAGCGGGCTTCCTGTGTACCGGCAAACAGTTCCCGAATGGCAGTGAAAATGCCGGTGTAGGTAGCAGGGTTGGAGCGTGGTGTACGACCAATGGGGCTCTGGTCAATATCAATGCATTTGTCGAAGTGCCCCATACCGGTGATCTTTTTGTATGGTGCCGGGCTTAAAGTGGTGGCTTTGTTCAGCTCGGTGGCGCAGATCGGATAAAGGGTACTGTTGATCAGCGTGGATTTGCCGGAGCCGGAAACACCGGTGACACAGGTCATTAGCCCGACAGGGATTTCCAGAGTGACGTTCTTGAGGTTGTTTCCGGAACAGCCGGACAGTTTCAGAACCTTTTTCTTGTCTTTTGGCGTGCGCTGTTCGGGAATGGCGATGACCTTTGCCCCTGACAGGTACTGGCCGGTCAGAGACTGTTCATTATCCATCACTGCCTGCGGGGAGCCCTGAGCAATGATTTCACCGCCGTGAACACCAGCGCCCGGACCGATATCAATGACATGGTCGGCCATGCGGATGGCGTCTTCATCGTGTTCTACGACAATGACAGTATTTCCAAGATTGCGCAGTCGGGTCAGAGTGCTTAGTAGACGCTCGTTGTCGCGTTGGTGCAGACCTATGCTGGGTTCATCAAGGATATACATCACGCCAACCAGTCCTGCACCAATCTGGCTGGCAAGCCGGATGCGTTGTGCCTCTCCGCCGGACAGGGTGTCAGCACTGCGATCCAGTGTCAGATAATTCAGGCCAACGTTAACCAGAAAACTCAGTCGTTCGCAGATTTCTTTCAGAATTTTCTCGGCAATCTCCCCGCGATTACCCGGCAGTTCCAGTTCGCTGAAATACGTCAGCGCTCGTTCAACGGGCAGCTTGACCAGTTCTGGCAGAGTTTCTTCCTGCACAAATACGTTGCGGGACTCCAGACGCAGGCGTGAACCTTTACAGCCCGGGCAGTGCTGTGTGCTCAGGTATTTGGACAGTTCATCACGCACTGCCTGAGATTCGGTATCACGGAAGCGTCGTTCAAAATTGGGAATAATGCCTTCAAAGCGGTGGCGCTTTTTATAGATATCGCCACGGTCATTAACGTAACTGAAATCAATCTGCTCATCACCCGAGCCGTTGAGAATAATCTCCTGCTGTTTAGCCGTCAGATCGTCAAAGGCAGTATCTATATTAAACCCGTAATGCTTTGCCAGTGACTTCAGCATATGGAAGTAGTACACACTGCGGCGATCCCAGCCACGGATTGCGCCTTCTGCTAGCGTTAACTCCGGATGTTGAACAATACGATCCTGATCAAAGAACTGTTTAACGCCTAATCCGTCGCAGGTCGGGCAGGCACCGGCCGGATTGTTAAAGGAGAACATGCGCGGTTCCAGCTCGTTAATGCTGTAACCACACTCCGGGCAGGCAAATCGTGCGGAATACACGACATCGTCCTGCTCGCCATCCATGTAGCTGACCGATACCAGCCCGTCGGTCAGCTCTAAAGCGGTTTCAATGGATTCGGCCAGACGCAATTGCAGATCGTCGCGTACCTTAAAACGGTCTACCACCACTTCTATGGTGTGTTTCTTTTTCTTGTCCAGCGCCGGGGGATTATCGAGGTCGGTGACAATGCCGTTGATTCGGGCCCGGATAAACCCCTGGGTTTTCAGTTCGTTAAACACATGCAGGTGTTCACCCTTTCGATCCCTGACCACCGGAGCCAGCAGCATGAGTTTGGTGCCTTCGGGAATGGCAAGAATCTGGTCAACCATCTGGCTGACGGTCTGTGCCTCCAGAGGCAGGTGGTGTTTCGGGCAGCGGGGAATACCGGTACGGGCAAAGAGCAGGCGCAGGTAGTCGTAGATCTCGGTAATGGTACCGACAGTGGAACGGGGGTTATGGCTGGTGGACTTCTGCTCAATGGAAATGGCGGGTGACAGGCCTTCAATATGGTCAACGTCGGGCTTTTCCATCATCGACAAAAACTGCCGGGCATAGGCCGACAGCGACTCGACATAGCGGCGCTGCCCTTCAGCGTACAGGGTGTCGAACGCCAGAGAAGATTTGCCTGAGCCCGACAATCCCGTAATCACGATCAGACTGTCTCTGGGCATTTCCAGATCAATGTTCTTCAGGTTATGGGTTCGTGCGCCCTGTACCGTAATTTTGTCCACTGCCTGCTCCTCTGCGTGGGCATTAAGTCAACAGAGGAGTATAAAACAAACAACTGGTGAAACTGTATTGAATTTTGTCTCGGGCATTCATAATGCAGGAGCAGGATCAATGTATTTCGTTTTGGAGAATTGCAGTTCCTGGTAGCCATTAGGCCATGGAGCATCAACTACCCAATAATAGCCCCAGTTACCCGAAAGCCTGTTATACAGGCTGACGATGAAGAATTCATGACCTGTTTTATGTAAGTGTGAAATACCTCTGGCAGGCATGTCGTAATAATATTTTCCATTCGTGCTTTTTAAAGGGTGCTGCATTTTTGATAATTCCGGCGCATGGTGGCACATATGAAGTGCCTTTCTTTCATCACCAGACATCTGTTCCAGCTCTGGGAATGAAGGAGATAATCGCTGCCACGAGACTTGCTTGTTGTTGGTCACATCGGATTTTGTGTTAGATGGACTGCCGTCTGTGTTGGTGTAAGAAACAGACGTTGCCAGTATTGTGAGTTTGTTATTTTTCAGATCATATTCCAGCTTGGGAAGCAGAAGAGTATCAAGCTTATCAACTCTAACCCCTAGTGCCTGATGGGGAAATATCATTTTATTTTTAGTGAACCACTTCTTGCACTGACCTGAAACATTGCTTAGGTCGGTACTTGATTGAACCTGTGAAATCGGTGAGCAAATAGCACGTGCGGAAAACAAGTTGACATTAAGGTCACCGTATTGAGGCTTGAGATATTTTCCACGAATGATTTGGGGTATCAGAACGATTTTTGTACCTGCATTTTTCAGGTCATCGCTACTATCCAGTTTATAGGTGATTTCAGGTAGAAGATTCATGCTCTCTCCAAAGTCAGGAGTGGACAGCTCGGAGAAGAAAGAGCCTCTGTTCAGGAAATAGACGAGTGTCACTGACACTAACCCTATTCCGGTAATAGTGTAAGCTACTCTATTGGCGTGTGCCTGCTGCTTGGGCAGTGCTGCCATTAAGCAGATGAGAGCAGCTAATAATAGTCCTTTACTGTGCGTTATGAACGGAATTTTATATGAGCATGTCATTAATGCTAGCTCCTTTCTGTTGTGATATTTGGCAGGAATAAAAATAGCTCAGGACTTTGAAAGTGCTTAAGTAGGTTGAATAAGAGGTTGATAACAGAGAAATGGTCGGTGGATTATTCAAAGTTCACTGTTGTCGCATTTAGTCTATAGTTCTGGACTTTAAGCAAATGGACAGGTTTATGGTCTTTTGGAGAGTAGTATTCAGTGTCTGGCTGACGATAGCGGTTTCTTTCTCTGCTCTCGCAGGAGATCAGCGCGAGCCTGAACATGCGCGCTCCGAAGTCACCAACAAAGTGTATCAGACAGATAATGCACCTTCGCTGCGGGTAGTCACCTTTAACATGGCTGCTGGCAGAGTAGGATCGCTGGCCGAACTGGCAAAAGCGATGGTAGCTCTGGACGCTGATATCATTGGCATTCAGGAAGTTGATAACCAGACGTTGCGCAGCGGTGGTGTCGATCAGGCAAAAGAACTGGCCAGCTTAACCGGTTTTAATGTGGAATTTGCCAAAGCCATTGATTTTGAGGGCGGTGAGTACGGTCTTGCCATTGCATCAAGGCATCCCATTGTCGCAACCGATTTATTACCACTGGCATCCGGTCAGGAAGAAGGGCGGGTGGTTCAAATGGCGAAAGTGAGTGTACCTGAATTTGAACACCCAGTGACCGTATTCAACACCCACCTGGATACCAGTGAAGACCCGCAGCTGCGGTTGCAGCAAACCCGGCAGTTGAATAAATGGACTATGAATCAGCGCGGCATCAAACTGTTGCTGGGTGACTTCAATGATGTTCGTCAGTCAGCGACTTATAAAGAGTTAAAGCGTTATTGGAAAGACACTTGGAATAATAAATCAAATGAGCGCACCTGGCCGGCCTCCAACCCTGAGATCAAGGTGGATTATGTGTTTACCTCACCGGCACAGCAATGGAAGGTGGTTAAAGCCAGTCTGCCTGCCGAAGATGTCCGGTTAAAGCAGATCCGATGGCCAGAAGTGACGGACCATCTGCCCGTTGTAGTGGATATGATCTTGTTGGAACAATAAGCTGCCTCCTGAGGCGGGGCTGAATATTTTGTTATTTGTGGACTTGTTTTCGGTATTTCCTGATAAACTTGGCATCACTGGAAAAGATTTATAAGAAGTCAGGAATGTCTGGTCAGGAACTCAAAACATCTCTCTCCCTGTCTCTGGTATTTATGTTCCGCATGTTCGGGCTGTTTATGGTGCTGCCCGTCATGGCACTGTATGCCGATCAGTTGGAAGGTTCGACCCCTCTGCTGGTGGGTCTGGCAATCGGAGCCTATGGTTTCAGTCAGGCGCTGTTACAGATACCGTTTGGCTGGTTATCCGATCGCATCGGGCGGAAAAAAATCATTATTGCCGGCTTGGTACTGTTTATTGCAGGCAGTCTGGTGGCGGCTTATGCCGACACTATTCAGGGCGTTATTCTGGGGCGTATTCTGCAGGGCTGTGGCGCCATTGCCGGTGCGGTGACAGCTCTGCTGGCGGATCTTACCCGTGAACAGTATCGTACCCGTTCCATGGCTATTTTCGGCATGGGGATTGGTTTGTCCTTTTGTCTTGCCATGATGCTTGGCCCCGTTATCGCAGCAGGCTGGGGATTGTCCGGGCTGTTTTTCAGCAATGTCTGGCTGGCGCTTGCAGGCATTTTGATTGTCCTGCTGGTGGTTCCGTCTGCGGTGACGCGGCGTCAGGATCTGAATTCATCCGTCAGCCAGAAATGTGTCCGGCAGATTCTGCGCAATGGCGAACTGTTGCGTTTAATGTTTGGAATATTTGTCCTCCACTTTATTGTTATGGGGCTGTTTGTGTTTTTGCCCCGCGAACTGGAAAGCACCATGAATATTCCCCGGGCGTCCCATGGCTGGGTTTATCTGGTGGGGCTACTGGGTTCGTTTCTGGTGATTATTCCTTTCATTATCTACAGCGAAAAACAGCAACGGCTGAAACAGTGTTTTATTTCGGCGGTCACGTTGTTGCTGGTGTCAATGGTGTGTATGGCTCTGGCAGGCAATTATCGCTGGTGGCTGGTGGCAGGATTGCTGATCTTTTTCGCCGGATTTAACTTTCTCGAAGCCTCTCTACCTTCACTGGCGAGTAAGTTATCGCCTGCAGGCACCCGTGGCACCACCATGGGATTATACTCAACCTGTCAGTTTGCCGGAGCGGCTCTGGGCGGGGTTCTGTCAGGTCTGGGCTATGAATACCGGGGTTTAGAAGGCGTACTGGTGGTCTGTGCAATTCCTACTGCACTCTGGTGGCTATTGTCTGTTACCATGAAGCATCCCCCCTATGTCAGCAGTATGGTAATGGCCCTGAATCCTGCCAGTGGTGGGGATGCCGGAACAGTGAGTCGGGCGCTTGCCGTTATCCCCGGGGTTGAAGAGGTCACGGTTTTGGGCAGAGAACGAACGGCCTATTTAAAAGTAAATCGCAGGACACTCGATATGTCAGCGCTGCGACAATATGGCGAGTGTTGACAATCACCGGCACCTGCTGACACATTGATGAAACCGCCATGAGTAAATGTTGTCTACTGATACAAGCGTTTGCGGCTTTGGCAGGTTGCTCTCGACAGTTTGCCTTTGGTAGAACGTACAATGTTTACCGGATATATAATATTGGAGAATTTAGATGGCACGTGGTGTTAACAAGGTCATTCTGATCGGTAATCTGGGCGGCGATCCGGATGTCCGGTTTACCCCTAATGGCAGTGCGGTAGCCAATTTTAACGTGGCTACCAGTGAATCCTGGACCGATAAAAATACCGGTCAGCGTCAGGATCGTACCGAATGGCACCGTGTCGTGGTGTTCGGCAAGCTGGCTGAGATTTGTCAGCAATACCTGCGCAAGGGTTCCAAGGTTTATCTTGAAGGTAAACTGCAGACCCGCAAGTGGCAGGATCAGCAGGGTCAGGATCGTTACACCACGGAAGTGGTAGTAGACGGTTTCGGTGGCCAGATGCAAATGCTGGATAGCCGTCAGGACGGTGGTATGGGTGCTGTACCCAACCAGATGGGCGGTGGTTACCAGCAGCCTCAGGCTGCACCACAGCAGCAGGCGCCACAGCAGCAAGCACCACAACAGCGTGCTCCCCAGCAGCAATATGCGGCTCCGCAACAGCAGGCTCAGCCACAGGCGCAGCAACGTCCTGCACCGGCACAACAGCAGGCAGCGCCTCAGCCAGCAGCTGCTGGTTTTGATGATTTTGATGATGATATTCCGTTCTGAGGAACAGATTTGACGTCATTTTAATAAGGGAGCCGCGCGCTCCCTTATTTTTTGATATTAAAAAGTCTTCTGTCGTTTGTTAGAGAGACAGCAGTTCATCAGTAAAGAAATCTTTGAGATACGACTCAATATAATCTGCGAGAGGCTCACCCTCGTTGTGAACCCTTATGTTCAATTCTGACAGACTGGTTTCGATGTCAGTGTCGTTTTCACGGAAGAACAGAGTTGGCAGGTGCATATAGCTGCCTTTAATACTGGCATTGCGATCAGCCAGATAACGAGCAGTATGACTAAAAATCTCTTTTTGGATAATGGCTGCAGATTGCAGTGAGCTGACTTTTATTGAGATCGGCTGGAACCAGTCGGTGTATGTGCCGAAATAGTCGTTTAATGACTTATCCAGTTTTTGTCGTTCACCAGTGCCTTTTACCAGTGCTTCTGCCAGACGCTGAGAGGCATCAATCACTTCTATATGATCCGGAATCATGCCTTGCTGTTTAAAGCGTTGCACACTCTGTTGTGTCAGTGCCAGCGGCAGTTCAGTACAACCGAGTACTACTTTTGAGCATCCCTGTGTTTCACTTTCTGATCGGATCACTTCGCACAGCAAAGCCTCAGCTTGAGGTGTGATTTGCGCTGTTTTAATACCAAACAGGGGGTTATAGATAGCATCCATGACCTTTTTCTGGTTTTCCGGTGATGGCTTAGTTGATTCTACCCCCTGTTCCGCCAGCGCACTCTGATAAAGACCCGAATCGACGAGACTGTTCACACCCATCACCAGAACGTTATCTGTGGTGCCTTCCAGAGTCATCGCCGTGTATTTCAGCATATCAACAAAGGGTAGGCTGAGCTGTGGCAGTACCTTTCTGAAATGTTCATGGCCACTGTTGCAGGCCAGCCCTGTGAGGTCTGCGCCCAGATGTTGCATAAAAGCGAGCGTGTAGTGTGTGGTATCGATTTTAGGCAGCTCGGGAGGATCGGAGGGCAACCATTTGTGCATCACTTCATCCGGTTTGTAAGCAAGACGGGAGTTACCAAAAGCAATAAATTCACGATCTTTGTGTTCAGGGTAAGAGGCCATTTTTTCAAACAGGTCTACCATGGCTTCATTGCCCATGCCGCCAATGATGCCCATACGCTGGTTGGTTTTCTGAATCATTTCTGTTGTGATCTGGGGAAATTAAGGAAGAGGGATCTGGTGATTTTATAACCGAAAGGAGGTGGTTTCATTGATCTGGATAGCTTGCAATGTTGCAACTTGAGTCGTTCCATACAGTTGATGACTTGCGTCTTTTTAAGAGAGCAAAACTCAATTTTTATATTATTTAAAGTTATAAAAAAATAATTATTATCTATTTCAGTTATCAATAGCGTATTGTTAGTCTTGCCCTGCGTTCCACGAAGCAACGGTTAACATCAAAAAATGCTCGTTATGCAGTTTTATTCGAGTGACTCCATACCCCGGTATCTTTCTGACCAGCCAATACTCTGTTGCTGCTGAGCTTCAGAACACCCTATTGAGCAGCAGGCTTGTACTGACATTTCCACAGATCAGTCGCTATTCGGAAGGGCCTTCACTATCTTGTGAAGGTTGCCATGGCTGCGTGTGTCCTGAAAACCGTCCCTGAACCCGTCTTTTATCTTTTTGATTCTCAGGAGTACTCCATGAATCTGTACGTAATGCTCAACATCGGCATGATGTTGGTGATGATCTATTATCTGTACCGCTTGCAAAGCCAGTATATGAAGTTTACCCGTCGTGTATTTATCGCACTGGGTCTTGGTGCCGCTTATGGTCTGATATTGCACTTTATATACGGCACCGGTTCACAGACGATTGCGTCATCTATAGAGTACTTTGACATTGTTGGGCGTGGTTATGTTCAGCTTCTGAGGATGATAGTGACGCCTCTGGTGATGGTGTCGATTATTACCGCCATCCTGAAGTTAAAGGGTGGCCAGTCACTGGGTAAAATCAGTGGTGTCAGTATTGGTGTATTGCTGTTGACAGTAGCGATTGCTGGCTTAATCGGGATTGCAGTGTCTTTGTTGTTTGGTCTTTCTGCCGAAGGGCTGACAGCGGGTGCAAGAGAGCTTGCCCGTGCCGAAATGCTGACTGACCGGCTGGGAACAGCAGAACAACTGTCTGTTGCGTCTATGCTGGTTGATGTCATTCCTGCCAACCCGTTTCAGGATATGGCCGGGTTACGTTCTACCTCCATTATTTCTGTCGTGATTTTTTCAGCCTTCATTGGTCTTGCAGGTCTTGGCATCCACAAGAAAAAGCCGGAACAGGGCGAGTTATTCGATAAGGCTATGGAAGTGGCACATTCTGTTGTGATGCGTATGGTGACTGTCGTACTGCGATTGACGCCTTATGGTGTTCTGGCGCTGATGACAAAGGTAATGGCGACCAGTAATTTTGACGACATCCTTAACCTGATCAATTTTGTGTTGGCGTCGTATGTCGCAATACTGTTGATGTTTATTGTGCATCTGCTGTTGGTGGGGCTCATGGGGGGAAACCCGCTGACGTTTGTGAAGAAGGTGATTCCGGTACTGACCTTTGCTTTCACCTCACGCAGCAGTGCTGGCACCATTCCACTCACTGTTCAGACCCAGACCCAGAGCCTGGGAGTACCAGAAGGTATAGCCAACTTTGCAGCCTCCTTTGGTGCCACCATTGGTCAGAATGGCTGTGCAGGTATTTATCCGGCCATGCTGGCGGTGATGATTGCCCCAACGGTGGGTATTAACCCAATGGATATCTCTTTCATATTTACCCTGATTGCTACCATTGTCGTAGGCTCATTTGGTGTCGCAGGGGTGGGTGGCGGAGCAACCTTTGCTGCACTGATTGTATTGTCTTCTCTGAATCTGCCAGTGGCTCTGGCCGGATTGCTGATTTCCATCGAACCTCTGATTGATATGGGCCGTACCGCCCTGAATGTGAATGGTGCCATTACATCAGGGTTTGTCACCAGTCGTTTATTGGGTGAAGCCGACATGGAAATCTATAACTCTTCGCAGGAGCTGGAAATGGATCTGGAAGCCATTTCCTGATCTTTCTGGTTTTAAATTGAAAGCATCCCGGCAGGCCCGGGATGTTTTGCATCTCTTGTTATTGAATGTCCTGAACAAGCAGTAAGGAATCCACACATGAAAATTGTCATCATTGGTGCTGAAGCCGCGGGCATGAGCGCCGCCGCAAAAGCTCGGCGAACCGACCGCAGTGCCGAAATCGTGGTACTTGAGCAAAGTGATATTGTGTCCTTCGGTGCCTGCGGACTGCCCTATTTTGTGGGTGGTTATTTTGATGATGCGTCTTTTATGGCCGAACGAAGTGCTGATCAGTTTGTTCAGTCAGGGATTGATCTCAGGGTCAGGCACAGAGTTGAAAAAGTGGATGCCAACAATAAGACCCTTCATGTACGGAATCTGGAAAATAGCGACGTTTATGTAGAAGATTATGATCGTTTAATGATTGCCACTGGCGCATCAGCCATTCGGCCACCGATCGGTAATCTGGAGCTTGGCAATGTCTTTTTTCTGAAGACCATGGCTGATGGTTATGGATTGAAAGAAGCCGTTCTGGATGACAGGGTTCAGAATGTTGTCGTCGTCGGTGCTGGCTACATCGGTCTGGAAGTGGTCGAGGCAATGAAAGAGCGGGGTAAACGTGTCAGGCTGATTGAACTGTCTGATCGCGTTGTAAAAGAAAGCTTTGATCCGGAAATCAGTGAACTGATTGCCGATGAAATCCGCGAACAGGGTATCGAGTTGCATCTGCAGGAATCTGTTATCTCACTACAAGGTGATAACAAGGTAACCGGGCTGGTGACTGATAAAGGTGAATACAAAGCCGACCTTGTGATTGTGTGTACCGGTGTATTACCCAACACTCAGTTTCTGAAAGATACCGGCATTAATATGTTGCCTAATGGTGCGCTGGTTATAGATGATCAGGCTCGTACCAGCCTGCCGGATATTTATGCAGCTGGTGACTGTGCCACGGTTTATCATCGTATCAGGCAGGAACAGGTATTTATTCCCTTGGCAACAACGGCTAATAAGCTTGGACGTATGTTAGGGGAAAACCTGACGGGTGCTGAAAAAGTCTTTCCGGGTACGCTGGGTTCTGCAGCGGTTAAAGCTCTGGATATCGAAGCAGGACGAACCGGCATTTCGGAAGCGGATGCAAAAACAGCAGGGTTGGATTACAAGACAGTTGTCATTAATGACAAGAGTCATACTAACTATTATCCGGGACAGTCTGATCTTCGCGTTAAACTGATTTACGAACGTGACAGTAATAAAATTCTGGGTGGTCAGCTGGTTGGCAAACGTGGTGCTGTGCTGCGGGTTGATGCCTTGGCTGCAGCCATTCACTCGGGCATGACCACAGAGGAGCTGGGTATGCTGGATCTTTGCTATGCCCCGCCTTTTGCCCGCACATGGGATCCTTTGAATGTTGCCGGGAATGTTGCAAAGTAGTTTATTAATCTTTCAGGTCGAGGCAGTGCTAAGTTACTTGTTCCTGACGGGCTTGCGGCCATGAGTACGACAGAGGCAAAATAAGCAGTAATTAATGCAATATTAATGGATCACTGCTGAATAATAATGTCCAAAGTAACACTGGAACAGTGGCGCATGCTTCACGCTGTTGTTGAATATGGAGGCTTTGCCCAGGCCTCCAGTGTTCTGCATAAAAGTCAGTCAACCATCAGTTATGCTGTCACCAAACTGCAGGATCAGCTGGGTGTTCGTATTCTGGAAGTGCGCGGACGAAAAGCTGAACTGACAGAGGCGGGCAAAGTCATGTTGCGCCGCTCTCAGGTGTTGCTGAAAGAGTCCGATGCATTGGAAAAGGTCGCCGGTAGTCTTGCCATGGGTTGGGAAGGGGAATTAACGCTGGCGGTAGAGGTGTTATTCCCCTACAACATCCTGATGTCTATTCTTGAAGATTTCTCGCAAGTATCTCGTAATACGCGTCTAGAGCTGGTTGAGTCGGTGCTTTCAGGAACCACTGAAAGGGTGGTTTCCGGCCAGGCCGATCTGGTGATTACCGGGGTTCTCCCTACCGGTTTTTTAGGAGAAAAGTTGCTTTCCATCCGTTTTGTGCCTGTCGCCCGCTTTGATCATCCATTATTGCAACTGGGTAGAACCATTACTGAAAAAGAGCTGAAGCAACAGCGGCAGATCGTTGTTCGTGATTCAGGAATGAAGCGCAGTAGCAGTGCTGGTTGGCTGGGCACAGAGGAACGCTGGACGGTCAGTAACATGACGACTGTTGTCAGGTTGCTGGAGCAGGGGTTAGGTTTTGCCTGGTTGCCGGAACATTATGTAGATACCCGGCTGAAAGAGGGAAGTCTTCAGGTTTTGCCTCTGGATTTAAAAGGGCTAAGAGATGTCCCCCTTTATCTGGTTTTTCCGGATGCCGATAATTGCGGCCCGGCGACTCAGGCTTTGGCAAACCTTATAAGAAATCAGTGTCGTCAGTTTGAGGAAGGTCTTAATGAGAGATCGTAAAGCCATAAGGTCAGAGCTTCGGCAACGCCGCCGAGCCTTATCGCAGGATCAACAAAAGCAGGCAGCAGCAGGGGTGCTGGAGCAAATTAAGCGACGACCTGAATATCAGCGAAGCCAAAAGCTGGCTGTTTATCTTGCTAACGACGGTGAAATCAGTCCTGAAAATATAGTCAGCCATGCCTGGAATGAGGGTAAAAGCTGTTATTTGCCCGTACTGGACGAGCATGACAAGTCAAAGCTGCATTTTCAGCTCTATACGCCGGACACTATTTTGTTGCCCAATCGTTTTAATATTCCGGAACCGGTTCTTGATTTGTCATTGTGTATACCGGCAACAGATCTGGATCTGGTTTTAATGCCGCTTACAGGGTTTGATGAATCAGGTCAGCGTTTGGGAATGGGCGGTGGTTTTTATGACCGTGCTTTTGCCTTTATCAAAACCGTTAACAAGCCGGTGCTGATAGGGTTGGCTCACGAATGTCAGAAAGTGGACTCGATTCCGGTGGAAGACTGGGATGTTCCCATGTCGGGTGTCATTACGGGTGAAAAGGCTTATTAGCGTTTGAGGTTGCCGATCCCTGGCATCCTTCGCACAACATCTAAATCAGTGAAGCGGTTGCTGCAGTAGTCGCTACAGCCAGAACAAACACTGTGAGTAATACAGAGATAGGGTCGCGGGTTTTTCTTACCATTCTTGCTTTCTCCGGTTTTTTTCAGGCAACTCCTCTTTTGATCGCGAATGTAGCCCGATGTTCAATAAAAAACATCACAGCGGGTAAAAATATGTTTTCACCCGTGTAAATTTGTTGCTTTAGATTAAATTCCCAGTGAATTTGTCATAAAACATAAATCTCTGCAAGTAAACAGCGGTTGTCGTACAAGACTAATGTACTTAGTTGTGAGTTCAGTCAATGTTTGTCCATATCATCAAAATAATTGTGGGCAACTATTCAATAAAAGAACTGTTTTATAAAGAAATTGGTTCATCGTGTTCACAGGGTTTCAGATGTCTGTGAACACCTATGAAAAGGCCAATAAGTACTCAGCCATACGGAATTGAATATTTCTGGCTTATTGGGCAGGTGCTATGCAAGGCGCAACGGCGGGAGCATAGCAAGCTATGTGAACAGAGTTGTAACGCAGTCACGACTGCATGGATGCAGGAGATAGGGTAACGCAGGAGCAGTTACCGAGAGCACCTGAACAATGAGTCAGAAAATATGATTTCGTATGGTTGAGTGCTTAGTTAGCTGCTGAGACTCTGACGCAGTGCGGCCAGTGCATTGTTACCAGTGAGCTTTTTCTGTTCTTCCGTTACTTTTTGACCGAAACCGGAATAGGTAAGGTCTTCCTGGGGCAACTCATCAAGAAAACGACTGGGTGTGGTATCAATCACCTCGCCAAACTGTTTACGCTGACCTGCAAGAGTCATGGTCAGTGACTTTCTGGCGCGGGTGATGCCTACATAGGTAAGGCGACGCTCTTCTTCAATATTATCTTCTTCAATACTGGTTCGGTGTGGCAGCAGGTCTTCTTCCATGCCCATCATAAACACGTGCGGGTATTCCAGTCCTTTGGAAGCATGAAGGGTAAGCAGTTGCACACGGTCGGCGTCGTCTTCTTCCTCCTGACGTTCCATCATATCCCGAAGAATCAGGCGGCTGATAGCATCTTCAAGCGTCGCATCTTCGTCACCCCGTTCCAGAGACTGTTGTAAAGAGTCAATCAGAAACCAGACATTTGCCATGCGTTTCTCGGCACCTGCCGGAGTAGCGGTTGTCTGCATCAGCCAGTTTTCGTAGCCGCAGTCTTCTATCATTTCCCGAACGGCTTTAAGTGGGTCATCTTCTGTCTGCGACAGCCGGGTGATATTGTCCATCCAGTCGGTGAACTCTTTAAGCTTTTTCACGTACTTGGACGACAGCTCTTCCTGTAGTCCCATTTCCTGACAGGCAGCGTACATGCTTAACTGGTGGTCACTGGCATAATTACCCAGTTTTTCCAGAGTGGAGGGGCCAATCTCACGGCGGGGTACATTGACAATACGCAGAAAGGCATTGTCGTCATCCTGATTCACCAGCAGACGCAGGTACGCCATGATGTCTTTCACTTCCGCACGGGAGAAAAACGACGTGCCACCGTTAATGTGATAAGGAATCTGGTGCTGCTGCAGTTTCATTTCCAGCAGTCGTGACTGAAAGTTACCCCGGTATAACACGGCATAGTCACGATAATTGGTTTCGTGTCTCAAACGTTGAGTCAGAATCTCGGTGGCTATTCTTTCGCACTCGGCATCATCGCTTTTACAGCGAATCACCCGAATAATGTCGCCCATGCCCAGATCACTCCACAGGGTTTTCTCAAACACATGGGGGTTGTTGGCAATCAGAGTGTTGGCGGCTTTCAGAATGCGGCTGGTTGACCGGTAGTTCTGTTCCAGCTTGATCACTCTCAAACTTGGATAGTCGTCTTTCAGCAGTGCCAGATTTTCCGGGCGGGCACCACGCCAGGCATAAATGGACTGGTCATCGTCGCCTACAACGGTTAGCTTGCCACGGGTGCCCACCAGTCGGCTGATCAGTTCATATTGAGCACCATTGGTATCCTGATACTCATCCACCAGAACGTAGTGCACCTTATTCTGCCAGCGTTCGAGAATCTCCGGATGGTTTCTGAACAGCATAACCGGTTGCAGAATCAGATCATCAAAGTCAACGGCGTTATAGGCTTTCAGGGTGCGGTTGTAATGCTCATACACTCGCGCTGCCAGCTGCTCGTGTGGTTGTCTGGCAATTTGCGAGGCTTGGGCTGGCATTACCAGATCGTTTTTCCAGTTGGAAATGGTGTGCTGAACGGTATCAACGCTTTCTTCGTCGGCACCCATTTCCCGCTGCATCAGTTCGCCAATCAGGGCGAGAGCGTCCTGGGCATCGAAAATAGAAAAGCCGGGCTTGTAACCCAGGGCTTTGTACTCGCGACGAATCAGGTTAAGACCCAGATTGTGAAAGGTTGAAACGGTGAGACCGTGGGATTTTCGTCCCTGCACCAGTTTGCCGACACGCTCTTTCATCTCCCGCGCCGCCTTGTTGGTGAACGTAACGGCAATAATATTTCGGGCATTGAGGCCACAGGTTTCAATCAGATAGGCGATTTTGGTGGTAATAACGCTGGTTTTACCACTGCCTGCACCGGCCAGAACCAGTAATGGCGTATCAATGTATTTGACGGCTTCAGCTTGTCGGTCGTTAAGTTTATGCACTGGCGGAACAATTATTGTGGGTGAAATGATCGATTATACCAGTTATACCCATTTCATTTTCTAAATATGACGGGCTCGGTAAAAAGAGCACTTAAAGATGAAGTGCTGCTGTCTGATTTTCTGCTAAAACTGATTCGTACCCTGTACCCGAGGTTGTTATGAAAATCAGAGCATTTTCTTTTGTGTCTGCAGCGGTGGTTTCTCTGTCTCTTGTTACATCGTCAGCTGAAGCATTCCCTATACCCGGCAGTTATGCCCCCTTGTTCGAAGCACCTGCCGTCATACCGCAGCCGGGCAGTGCCGCCGGAAAGCTGGTGGAGAAATTTAATCTGTCCAGCCTGATTGGCAAAAGCCGGATTATGCTGCTGACCTACCCGAAAAACTGCACGTTTATCTGCCCCACTGAACTGATTGCCCTTAAAAAACGTATTGAGGACTTTCATGACCTGGGTTACGAAGTGCTGGTGCTGTCTACCGATGAAGCGTCTTTGGATAACGATAAAGAGGCTTCTCATCAGGCTTGGCGTATGAAGTCAGACAAGCCTGCCGAGGGCAGGAAAGATACGCCCATTGGTATTGGCGATGCAGACTTTATTATGGTGTCGGACAAGGATCGCAAAATCATTCAGGACTATGGTGTCGAAGGCCCCGACGGTCTGGCATTGAGAGCGACGTTTTTCATCGACAAGCAGGGCAAGGTGCAAATCGCCGAAGTGCAGATGAACAGTATTGGCCGTGATGTAGACGAGCTGTACCGAAAAGCAGCCGCCTTAAAGTTTGTGGAAGACAACGAGAGCATGCTGGCTCCGCAGGGGTGGAAGCCCGGTGACCCGGGCATGGAAACCAGCCACAGTAGTGTTCGTAAACAGGTCAGGAAACAGCAATAGGAGTTTCAAACAAGCTCCTGCACCACTTGTTCGGGCTATTGGGTTGCATTCAATAGCCCTTATTCTTCTGCTTTGTTAGGCTTGCAGGCAGCAAAATAATGAATAACGTAATTGTTGCCCAAGGAGGGTGGGAAGTTGGCTGTACACTCCAGACAACCCGGTTTTTTTCAGGCATTGCTGACCTTTGGTCTGATTGTTATCACCATCGGTATAGGCCTGTTTATCTTACAAACCAGTTTGCACAGCCTCATGCTGCTGTGCCTCCTCATTGCCGGGGTCAGTGCCCGATGTTTGGGAGCCGATTACTACTCCATTAAAAAAGCCATGAATGATGGTATTCATGGTGCACTGTCAGCCATTTATATTTTCATTCTTATTGGTGTCATTATTGCCGCTTTTATTGAAAGCGGTACTTTAGCAACATTGCTCTACTACGGTATCCGTTTGATTGAGCCCGCTATTTTTCTACCGGCCGGAATGCTGTTTTGTACGGTTATGTCTCTGGCCACCGGCACCAGCTGGGGTACGGTAGGCACCGCTGGGGTCGTGCTGATGAGTATTGGCGAGTCCATGGGCTTTCCAACGGCTGTGGTGGCGGGCATGATCATTTCCGGTGCCAGCTTCGGCGATAAAATGTCGCCAGTGTCCGACACGACCAACCTCTCGGCAATGACTTCCAAAACCGACCTGTATGCTCATATAAAAAGCATGAGTTATACCGGTGGCCCTGTGTATTTACTGGTGTTGGCACTGTTTACCTTTTATGGGTTGAACTATAGCGACAGTGTATTACCCGCTGAACATCTGGAGCTGTTGTCAGAAGGATTACGATCCACATTCAGTATCAGCCTGTGGGCTTTATTACCTTTACTGGCGATGTTGGTACTCAGTGTACGACGAGTGTCGGCAGAGCTGGCCATGGCTGCCTCTGCACTGGTTGCAGTGTTGCTGGCGGTGGTGTTACAGGGGCAGGCGTTTGGTGTGGTGTTGAACAGCTTATTCGACGGCGGTCAGATTCGCTCCGGCGTGGCAGAGCTGGATACGCTGCTGGAGCGTGGCGGTATTATCTCCATGATGTGGACGCTGTCGCTTTCTCTGATTGCCTTGGCCTTAGGCGGCGTTCTCGATCGGTTCGGTTTTCTCAAGGTATTGATTGTTGGCATTCTGTCACGGGTAAAACGTGCTGCTACGCTCGTTGCGACCACTATCATTACCAGCCTGTTTGGTAACATGGGCATGGGGGAAGCGTATATGACCATCATTCTTGGCGGGCAATTGTTTGGTGAAGCTTATGACAAAAAAGACATTGATCGCAGTGTGATGAGTCGTTCACTCGAAGAAGGGGCTACGCTAACAACGGCCCTTATTCCATGGACAACAGGTGGTGCTTTCTTTGCTTCAACTCTGGGGGTGTCGGTTCTTGAATATGCGCCCTGGGCGTTACTGAACTGGATGAACCCTTTGCTGTCCATCGTGATGGCTTACAGTGGCTTTGCTTTGTTCCGAACCCGCAGGGTAAACAGGGCAATAATGGACAGAAGGGCGGTTTCCTGACTTTTTGTCATTTATCAGACTGGGCTGATTGATATTAGCCCAGCCTTCATAGAGTTAAGTTAAACGAGCGGATTGTGCAAGGCAGCACTGGCTCCAATCAGTCCCGGATTGTCAGCCACCACAAGATAAGTTGGAATCTGTTGCAGGTAATCCACCATTTTTACATTGGTTTCAAACGCTGAACGGAAGCGTGATTCGGCAAAAAACTCCGGAAAGCGTGGAATAATACCACCGGCAATATAAACACCTCCCCGGGCACCCAGGGTCAGAGCCGCATTGCTGGCAGCACGTCCCAGCAGTTCGCAGAAGTGTTCAAGGGTTTGTGCTGCAGTTTTTTCACCCGCCAGAGCTTGCTGTGTGATTTGAAAGTCCTTCAGCTGTTGATTTTCACCCGCCAAAGAACTGTGTGCTTTGTACAGGGTTTCAAGACCAGAGCCACACAGGATGGATTCCCAATAAACAAACGCATCTGTTTTGCGCAATTCATTCAGCACGGCAATGTCCAGATCGCTGACCGGAGACAGCGCCGCATGACCGCCTTCTCCCGGCAGTGGCAGCCAGTGTTCGCCCACTTCCTTCAGTCCAGCGATACCCAGTCCGGTACCGGGGCCAATGATCAGGCGAGTCTCGTGTTCAAGGCTTTCACCGCGACCGATTTTAATCAGTTCGTTGTCAGACAGGGCAGGTAATGCCAGTGCCTGAGCAGTGAAATCGTTGATGACTTTAAACGACTCAAGCCCCAGTTTTTCCTGCATGGCTTTGCAGTTAAATGCCCAATGGTTGTTGGTCATGCTGATGTTGTCGCTGATTGGGCATGCCATGGCCAGACAGGCTTCATCAACGATTGTATTGCGGGCTTTGAGATAAGCATTAAAAGCCGCATCAAGATTTTCATAATCGTCACAGGCCAATACCTGAACGCTGTCAGGATCCAGCACGTCATTGCGGCTGAGAGCAAAGCGTGCATTGGTGCCGCCAATATCTGCGACCAGAGCAGTGTCTTTCATAATTACTTCACTTTTACGGGGGAGATAGAAACGTTTTGACACAAGTGTATGTGAAAAATCCGATAAATTGCAGTTGCCCGATGGCCCGACCCTGAAAAAAAACAACACTAACGTCGTATATTTTCAGAAAATAATATTTATAATGACGGGGTTCCCGGAGTTGGATTTTTCTCACGGTAACGCCTGATTACAACAAAACCAACCCAGGCACGCATAATAATTCTAAGAGACAGGAAGTAATTAATGAATAAAAAATGTCTACTTAAGAAAACCCTGCTTGCGACCATGATCGCTTTAGCCTCACAGCATGCAGCAGCCGCCGGTTTTCTGCTGGTTGAAGATTCTGCCACCGGTTTGGGGCGCGCCTTTGCGGGGGAAGGTGCGATTGCCGATAACGCTGCGGTGGGTGCCAGAAACCCTGCTGCCATGGCGACGTTTGATACCGCTGCATTCTCTGTTGGCCTCTCTTATATTAATCCGAGTGTGGATACAGAAGTTCATAGTGCTACCTTCGGCGATACCGGTAAAGCAAAGGATATTGCACCGGATGCATGGGTGCCCAATATCCATTACATCCACCCTGTTAGTGACAAATTTGCTGTAGGAACATCGGTATTTTCTAACTTTGGCTTGTCCACCGAGTATCCAAAAAATGTAGGTTCTCTCGGTGGGGGTAATACAGAACTGATGACAGTAAACTGGGCCGTTAACGGCTCTTACCGCATGAACGAGCAGTTTAGCATTGGAGCAGGAGTTAATGTTCTGTATGCAGATGCTGAAATGAACCGGTACATTCCTCCGGGCTCTCCCGTTTCGGGGGGGCAAAGAGCCGTAAAAATGAAAGGTGACGGTTATGGTTATGGCTGGAATGCAGGCTTGCTGTGGGAAATAAGTCCGCAACACCGCATTGCTTTAACCTATCGCTCCAGCATTGACACGACTTTGAAAGGTAAAGGTGACTTCTTGTCACAAGGGATAACCAATACTTCAGCAGAGATGGATATAGAGTTTCCGGATTTGTGGGAACTGTCCGGTTATCATCGTGTAGCTACTAAGTGGGCATTGTCATACAGTGTTCTGCGCACAGGGTGGAGTAGCTTTAAAGAGCTGAAAGCAGAATCGTCATCATGCACAGTGGGCAAGGGTGTATGCTTTGAAAAAGCCGAGTACTGGAAAGATTCATGGCGCTATTCTGCTGGAGTGACTCATTATCTGAACAATCAATGGACATTGAGAGCTGGTGTTGCATTGGACAGAAGTCCGGTTAAGGGTGAATACAGAACCATGAGCATTCCTGATAGCGATCGTTACTGGTATACAGTAGGGGCAACTTATTCAATACAGGATAATTCAACCATTGACATAGGCTTTGCGTATCTGGATGGCGATGCCAAGAAAGGAACAGAAACCGATATGGTTGGGAATGTTCCCGTCGTTTATGAATTTGAAGCAGGAGGCGATGCCTATATCTTTGCTGTTCAATACAGCTACTGGTTCTAATCTTATCTGAGCATTTCTCAAACAAGGCTTCCAGAGCTATTGTAATGTTGGAAGCCTTTTCCCGATACGTACAAGTCGCGTGAAAAAAAACAATGGTTTTTTCTGTTGATTATCAAACGACGCACATAGTGTATTTTTAGATAAAATGCATTTTTGGCAAAATTAAATATTGTATATTTATAAAACATAGAAAAAATAACTAAAAAACGTTAATTTTCAGTGGGTTGTATAATTTCATTTCGGGCTATAAAGTGCGCGCACTCATACTGAATTTCATATTGTGCGGACGTTTTCTGTTCCCGGAGCCAGACTCTCAATGGGTAATAATCTTGCCTCTCGTATATTAATCGCTTTACTCGTTGGCCTTGTTTTTGGTGGTGCCATTCAGGCATTTGCAGCGCCGGATGGTTTTTTACAGACGGTTCTGATTGCCAACACCTTTGGTACCGGTGGTTCACTGTTTGTTGCCATGATCAAACTGGTGGTGATGCCACTGATTTTCATCTCTATTGTGAATGCCGTCTGCACGCTGGAAGACATCAGCCAGTTTGGCCGTCTGGGTGTCAAAACATTCGGTCTTTATCTGGTGAATACGGTCATTGCCATTACCGCAGCTATCTTTCTGGCAACGCTGTTGCAGCCAGGTCTTGGTGCAGACCTTGGGCTGGCGGATGCTTCTGTTAGCCTGAGCTTAAGAGAGCCGCCTTCTCTGCTGGCCATGGTGGTGGGAATCGTTCCTGAAAATCCTTTTCAGGCCTTTGCAGAAGGCAATATTCTGCAAATCCTGTTTATGGCCATCATGACGGGTGTAGCCATTAAAAAGCTGGAAAACCACGATACTCACAGTGCCAGTAAAGCGTTTGCCGTGGCCAACAATCTCATGATGAAGCTGATCACCATGATCATGTCGCTGGCTCCATGGGGTGTCTTTTTCCTGACCGCGCAAATGGCAGCGACGCTGGATATGGCGAGCATTCTCAGTGTTATGTCGTATGTAGGAACCGGCCTGCTGGTGATTGTTTTCTGGTTGTTTGTCTTCTATCCGCTGGTGGTGGGTGCCATTACCCGTCGCAGACCGATGGAATTTATTCGTCAGACCCGCGAACAGATGATGTTTGCCCTGTCCACTGCCAGTTCCAATGCGACGATTCCAGTAACGCTGCGAACACTGACGGACAAACTGAACGTCTCCAGCCGTGTTGCCGGGTTCTCTGTACCGCTGGGTGCCACCATGAATATGTCGGGTGCTGCGATTTACATGGTTGTGGCAACGATCTTTGTTGCCAACGCCTACGGACTGACTCTGAGTGGTGCCGAACTGATTACCCTGGGCTTCACCACCTTCCTGCTGGCTATTGCCACAGGCGGTATTCCGGGCGGTGCGATTGTGACCATTGGTGTACTGTTGCATACCCTCGGTCTGCCTGTTGAAGCGTTGGGCATTATCATTGCTGTGGATCGTATTCTGGATGCTGCCTGCACGGTCGTAAACGTGGTTGGCGATACGGCAGTCAGCACCATTGTTGCTCATACAGAAGCAAACTACGAAGCCCAATCTGAAGCAGGCATTAATCCGGCTTATGCTTGATGATTGAGCTCTGAATTCATGTTGCTACCTTTTGGCAGCGCCCTGCGGGGCGCTTTTTTTGTATTTATAAGACTCAAACAACCGGTTCAAGACTGTTGATAAAATCTGTCATTGAATCGGCAATTTTCCGATGAGGCTTTTTGCCTACTTTCTCAGCCCAGATTTCACCTGTGCTGTTCACCAGTGACAGAATCACATCATCAATGTCTGTGACGGCAAAGAATACGGTCTCTTCCTGCTTCAGTTTTCGTTTCATCCAGATATGCCCCAGTATGTTTTCCTGCAAGCGCTCGAAGTCTTTCTGGCTCCACGGAAACAGCAGTTCTAACCCTCCGTCTGATGCTGTTGCGGCAAGGTTGGCAGAAAAGAAACTGCCAAAGTACGTTTTGATATCCGGATGAAGCTCCAGCTCCAGTGCCTGCTCGATATTGGTGAAGTCCAATGGCGGCTCGCAGGCAACGGGTTGCCAGTAAATACGTTCTCCATCTGCCCCCTTGCTCTGCTCACAAGGAGATGGCCAGTCCTCGTCATGCTCCACGGTTGGGCCTTGGTTGTGTTGTTGATGATAAGACTGGATGTATCGCTGATAGAAATGCTCTAAGGCATTGATCAGGCTTGAATGATTGATGCTCATTGCTATTGAAAATCCTTAAATAGAAAAAATCTATAACGCCGATTTTACCAATCAATTGTACGTTTTTTTCTGCGCTTCTTAGTATTAAACCCATCAACGGGACGCAAGAACAAGCAGTCGCCCCCGATCGATAAACACAGACACTATCAAAGTGCGAAATAAGGTACGGAACCATGACTCAATCTCTGATCAACACCAAAATCAAGCCATTCAATGCTACTGCGTTTCACAATGGCGAATTTGTAGACGTGACCGAAGAAAGCCTGCTGGGCAAGTGGTCTGTGGTCTTCTTCTACCCTGCAGATTTCACCTTTGTCTGCCCAACCGAGCTGGGTGATGTAGCAGATCATTACGCCAGGCTGCAGGAGCTGGGTGTGGAAGTTTACTCCGTGTCTACCGACACACACTTTACCCACAAAGCGTGGCACGACAGCTCTGACACCATCAACAAGATCAAGTTCCCGATGGTCGGCGATCCAACCGGTACTATCACCCGCAACTTCGGTGTGATGATTGAAGAAGAAGGTCTGGCACTGCGCGGCACCTTCATCATCAACCCGGAAGGTGAAATCAAGGCGATTGAAACCAACGATCTGGGTATCGGCCGCTCTGCCAAAGACCTGCTGCGTCGTGTACAGGCTGCCCAGTATGTAGCGACTCACGACGGTGAAGTTTGCCCGGCCGCGTGGCAGCCAGGTGAAGAGACTCTGGCACCTTCTCTGGATCTGGTCGGCAAAATCTAAGCAGTCACGTTCGTCATACGTCAGGGGGCAACGCTGGGGAAGTTAATTGTCCCTCTGATGTTTAAGATAAAGGATTGGAATCATCATGTTAGACGCAAACATTAAAGCTCAATTGAACACTTACCTGCAGAACCTCAAGAGACCCATTGAGCTGGTTGCTTCTCTGGCAGGTGATGCAAAGTCCAAAGAAATGTCCGGATTGATTGACGACATTGTTGAACAATCCAGCCTTGTCAAAAGGGTCGAAGGCGACAATGAACGTAAGCCTTCCATGGCAATACGATCTCCGGAAACAGGCAGTAATATAGAGTTTGCCGGTCTTCCCATGGGGCATGAATTTACATCACTGGTGCTGGCACTGCTGCACAGCGGCGGACATGATGCCAAGCTATCCGATGAGTTGATGAACCAGATTAAATCATTGCCCGGTGAATACCACTTCGAGACGTATGTGTCTCTGAGTTGCCAGAATTGCCCGGATGTGATTCAGGCGTTGAATAAAATGGCAGCGACTAACCCTAACATCACCAACGTGATGATCGATGGCTCTCTCTTTCAGGAAGAGGTTGATAGCCGAAAAGTCATGGCGGTTCCTTCAGTATTTCTCAATGGGCAACCTTTTGCCCAAGGACGAATCTCTCTGGAAGAAATTCTGAATAAAATTGATACCAGTGCCGGAGAGCGTCAGGCTGAAGCGATTAATGAAAAAGAAGCGTTTGACCTGCTCGTTGTTGGCGGCGGTCCGGCGGGTGCTTCGGCAGCTATTTATGCTGCGCGGAAAGGTATTCGAACCGGTGTTGTTGCGGATCGTTTTGGTGGGCAGGTGTTGGATACTGTTGGTATTGAAAACTTCATCTCCGTTAAAGCAACGGAAGGTCCCAAGCTGGTGAGCAGCCTGGAAGAGCATGTCCGTGATTACAACGTAGATATCATTACCAACCAAACAGCCAGCAAAGTGATTGCTGCAGAGCAGGTGGGCGACCTGATAGAAGTGGAGCTGGAAAGCGGTGCAAAACTGAAAAGCCGCTCACTGGTATTGGCTACCGGCGCACGCTGGAGAGAAATGAATGTGCCGGGCGAGAAAGAATATCGTGGAGCCGGTGTCGCCTATTGCCCACACTGCGATGGCCCGCTGTTCAAAGGTAAAAAGGTAGCTGTAATTGGCGGCGGTAACTCGGGTATTGAAGCAGCCGTTGACCTGGCCGGTATCGTTGAACATGTAACTGTACTGGAATTCGACAGCAAACTGCGTGCCGATGAAGTGCTGCAACGTAAAGCCCGTTCAATGGGCAATATCGACATGATCACTGAAGCCATGACCACAGAAGTGGTAGGAGATGGCGAGCGGGTGACCGGTCTGACTTATACCGATCGCAGCTCGGGTGAAAGCAAAAGCATTGAACTGGCCGGTATCTTTGTCCAGATCGGTCTGGTACCAAACACCGAATTCCTGAAGGGCGATGTTGAATTAACGCAACGTGGTGAGATCATCACCTCTGCTCAAGGTGAAACTTCGATTCCCGGTGTCTTTGCTGCAGGCGATGTGACCGATTCACCTTATAAACAGATCATTATTGCGATGGGGTCCGGTGCGACGGCCTCATTGGGAGCGTTTGATTATCTGATTCGTACGCCGGTGGTGGCTGATCTGGCTGCCTGATTCAAAACAATAAACTATGTGTGTTGCCCCTTGTACTGTCTGTACCAAGGGGCTTTTTTATGCAGTGATTTAACGTTTCAAGGTTTCTGGTAAGCATACGACACATACATTTCCCGGTTCATTCCCGGGGCATTCACCGAGTGCATCCAGCTCTTGTTGTTGAAAATTATCAGGTTGTGACTGCTCAGTTTGACGGGAATGGCATCTGTATAGGCAATGATCAACACCATTTCAAACAGTATTTTGTTCAGATCAATGGGGTGTGTGCAGTGCTTATCTGAAAAGTACTGTACCGACGACAAGGAGTGGAAGGCATCTTCATGGTCGCTCAGGTAGCGAAACATAGGGTTATAGAAGATGGCTTTTCTTTCACAGAATTCCGGTAGATGAAACGACACCTGACAAGTGCCGTCACTGGGCACCTGCAGATATTCCTCTCCATCAAGGCAGGATGTTTTTACAAAACCGGCCTGATGCGTCACTTCAAGGCGGGTGTCTGATAATTCAACAGATTGAAGATGAGTGTACTGACCAAGATGTTCAATGTAGTCTTGGAGGCTGGTCAGCTTTCTATGAATAAAGTTTGGCAGTGCTGCCATTTTCTGATTGATCTCTGCCATAGAGTTGAAGTTCAGTACTTTTTTGGCATAAATATCTTTAAGCACCATTCTGGCTGCCGCTCTGGCCTTAGAGATCAGGTCGTTACGCAGGTACAGGTTTTCTCCACCAAATTCCGAGTTTGACTGGCAGTAAAAGCAGGTGACTTCGGGCGAGTTTTGGCTGTAAGCATTTTCGTTGTGAAAAAAGATGGAGTGCCCGCCGTATTTTGATACCTCGTAAAACACTTCATTCACGGGTACCCGGAATGGGTCACCCAGATTATTAAAGTGGTGTTCGCTGTCGGTAGATAAACCCAAAGTGTCAGTTAGTTCAAGAACTAACCGGGTTGCCTGCTCAAAGTTGATGTTGTTGATCAGGGTCAGCTGGTTGTTTTTAAGTTGGCTTACAGTCTCTGGGACAGAGTAGTCTGCATAATTGCAGGTAATGACCGGGCTTTCAGAACTCATTTGGAACTCCAAAGAGTCAATAAAGCTTAAAAGTAATCGTCATGGCGTTATTTCACCAGTTTTTAAAAAGCGTTGTAATGCTAAAAGGAGCGTCCAGTTGATCTGAAAACTGTGCTACTCTGCCTGTGATGTGGGGAGAATGATCATGGCGATTAAACGCTTTATAAAAGACATAAGAGAAATGCATTGGGCGCCACGTTTGATATTACTGCTGGTGGTGCTTAAAACGGTGGCCGTGATGATTCGTGAAGCGGCTGTTTAACAGGGAAGGGGAGACAGGGAGTGATTTATGTTCTGTTCGGGTTGTTAATGCTGGTATTGATATTTGGCCCGCAGTACTGGATTAAGACAACCCTTAAACGCTATGGCAAGTGGCGCAAAGACTTGCAGGGAACAGGCGGAGAGCTGGCTGAGCATCTGGTTGAACGGTTTCAACTTGAAGATGTAAAAGTGGTTCGCGGTGCCATGGGGGCGGACTATTACGACCCGGAAGAAAAGATAATCTCCCTGTCACCGGAACATTACGATGGACAGTCAGTGGCTGCCGTTGCGGTGGCCACCCACGAAACCGGCCATGCTATTCAGCACAAACAGCAAAACCCTGATTTTATGCAACGACAGAAACGTATTCGCATCGCTATGGCGATAGAGCGTTTCAGTGTGATGGCTCTGCTGGTTTCGCCGATCATTTTTGCCATGACCCGAGTGCCACACAGTATGATTTTAACGGTACTTATTGGTGTTTCCGGCATGTTGGCAAATGTATGGGTTCAATTTAAAAACCTGCCGGTCGAAATGGATGCCAGCTTTGACAAAGCGATGCCCATTCTGGAAGAAGGGTATTTGTCGGGTAACGACTTGTTGGGAGCGAGAGCTGTTTTGAAAGCAGCTGCTTATACCTACGTAGCTGCTGCTCTGGCGAGTCTGCTGAACCTTGGGCGCTGGTTAATGATTTTAAGGCGGTAAGTATCGGATGTCGTTTACTTTTATTTGTCGTGTGTTACCGGCTGCACTCTTTTCTTTGTATTGCGAATCTGCCGAAGTGCCAACCCTGCAAGCGGGTGAGATGGTTTATCGTGGTTATTACACCCGGGGTGCAGAAGTGCATACTTTCACCCCGTGTAAGTCAGATAAAACGTACTGGGTCAGTTTTGACTGGGCTGGTCGGGAAATGAGTGACTATTACAAGTCCAATGTCTCCAAACCTTATGAGCCAATGTTTATTGAGTTCCGGGGACATTTGCTGAACGAGCAGGTTGATGGTTTTGCACTGGAATACGATGGATTGATACGCATCAGCGAAGTGAAAACGTTTGGCTTTGGTGAGGGTAACCAGTGCGATGCATAAAGGCACCGCACCAGAAGGCAGTCATCAGAATTTAGGCGGCTGTAGCAGAGATAGCTTGTTCTGGTTCACTGCTCTGGAACGTTCATGTTCCGTAATTTCGGTTTTAAGCTGACCCACTTCTTCTTTGTAATCCTGAATTTTCCGCAAAAGCTTCAGGCGTTCATCGGCATTACTATTGTCGCTGATGATGCGGGACTCTTTCTTGGCAATATCTTTTTCCAGTCTTTCTATCTTTCGGTTGGCGGAACTGATCTGGGTTCCATAGCGGCTGATGGTATTTTTAAGATCGTAATATTCCCTGCCCTGATTGTAATAGGTGATAAACGCCTGATGAGAAGCGGTTGGGCACTGGTTGTTGTAGGTTTTTCCCTGTTTACCAAATTCGTAAGCAGTCACCGGCAGACAAAAGCGTTCCAGACCGTCGTCAAATCCAACTTTATACTGTTCCTGGTCGGGCACAATGTTGTGTTGGGCACAAGCGCTTCGATGATCACCAATACGACTCATGGGTCTGCCAATTAGGGCGTCTTCAAAGCCTATTTGTTTCCAGTCGGCGTTCATGCATTCAGCTTGATTCATCGAGGCGCAGCCGGTTAGAAGGCTGACGGAAAGAGCTAGAGTGCTGGCTGTAATTTTTTTTAACACCTTTGATTCGTTGGTATGGTTAAGCTGTCGTATAACTGATTGTTTTTTCCGCATCAGACCGGCAGTGAACTGCCATGATAAGTGCCTGTCGAATAAGCCAGAAGACAGGGTTTCGACTGACAGGTGCCTACGTAGCTATTTACGCAGCAATTGTGAAGAAAACAGTTGGAGTTTTGCAGAAACACCGTTAACGATCAAGAGAGCTGTGCCGACCTTATTTATGCTTCTCCATCAGGGTTGGTTTCAGACGATATAGGTGTCGGGTTTGCCATTAATCAAGCGCATGACTCTCTGGTTGCTACTGCCTCTCCATGGAAGACTAAGGTCACGTTTGTCTTCTTCAAACTTACCGTCAATCAATACATCGACATGTTTGATGATCGCTTTTTGCTTTGGGCTGAGATTTTCCAGCGTGTAACCCGTCCAAAGCCAGATGTCTTTGTCTGGCAGTTCGGTTTTTACCCTGCTCACCAGTCGCTCAATCCTCTCCAGATTACCGGGAAACAGCGGATCACCACCTGACAGCGAGAGCCCGTCTCGTTTTACCCGCTCATCGGCAAGGTCATCAAGAATGCTCTGTTCAAACTCATCCGTATAAGGAATGCCTGAGTCCGGATCCCAGGTGGTGGAGTTGTGGCAACCCTTGCAGAAATGCTCGCAACCACTAACAAACAGGGTGGCGCGAGTGCCTTGACCATTAACGACATCGATTGGGTAGTAGCGCTGGTATCTCATGGTTCCAGAATTGTCCCTTGCATGAACAAGACACCCGGCAGAGGCCGGGTATCGAATTGGATAGCTAAACCGGTCGTTGAACCAGCAATTACAGATGCTTAACGCGGCGAACCACTTCTTCCTGCTTGCCTTTGATAAACGGACGACTGTTAGGCTGACCCAGATAACCACATACACGACGAGTTACAGACATTTTCTCGGAATCCCTGTTCTTGCACTGTGGACACTCGAAACCACGGGCAGTGGCATTGAATTCACCTTCGTAACCACAGCTGTAACAGGTATCTATCGGAGTGTTAGTGCCGTAGTAAGGTACTTTGTCGTAGGTGTAGTCCCAGACGTTTTCCAGTGCCTTGATGTTGTTGAGCATGTTCGGGAATTCACCGTAGCAGATGAAGCCACCGCTGGCGTGCATCGGGTAATCCATCTCGAAATCGACTTTATCGTAAGGAGTTACCTTCTTCTCTACATCCAGATGGAAAGAGTTGGTGTAGTAACCTTTATCGGTCACACCATCAATAACGCCGTACTCTTTTTGATCCAGTCGGCAGAAACGGTCACACAGGCTTTCACTGGGCGTAGAGTAGAGGCTGAAACCGTAGCCGGTTTCGGCTTTCCACTCATTCACACGACCACGCATGTATTCAATCAGATCCAGTGCTTTTCTGCGCAGCTGTTCGCTGTCGTAAATGTGTCCGTCGTTGTACAGGGCGTTAATGGTTTCATGAATACCAATGTAACCCAGAGAGATGGAAGCACGACCGTGTTTGAAAATCTCACTGATTTTGTCTTCAGGCTTCAGACGAACACCGCAGGCACCTTCAACATAGAGAATTGGCGCTACCTTGGCCTGCACCTTGTCCAGACGCTGGATACGAGTCATCAGGGCCGCTTTTGCCAGATCCATACGCTCGTCAAGGCGCTTATAGAAATCGCTCTCGCTGTCACTTTCAATGGCAATACGTGGCAAGTTCAGGGAGACAACCCCCAGGTTATTACGACCGTCGTGCACCAGCTGACCGTTTTCTTCATAGGCACTCAGGAATGAACGACAGCCCATAGGTGTTTTGAAGCTGCCGGTTACTTCAATCAGCTTGTCATAGTTCAGGATATCCGGGTACATGCGCTTGCTGGCGCATTCCAGAGCCAGCTGCTTGATATCGTAGTTTGGATCATCCTTGCTGAAGTTAACGCCTTTACGAATGGCAAACACCAGTTTAGGAAAGACCGGTGTTTTGTTGTTACGACCCAGACCACGAATGCGGTTCTTCAGAATCGACTTCTGTACCAGACGTTCTTCCCAGCTTGTACCAAGGCCAAAACCAAAGGTAACAAACGGCGTCTGACCGTTAGCGGTGTGCAGGGTGTTTACTTCGTATTCCAGGGCCTGATAGGCGTCATAGCAGTCTTTTTCGGTACGCTCCATGGCGTATTCACGGGCTTTGGTTTCGTCGCCAATCCAGCGAATACCTTCTTTCAGGTGTTTTTCAAATGTCTTGGTGACATAAGGTGCGTGAATGCGGTCGATTTCATTGATGCTGGTACCGCCGTAAATGTGGCTGGACACCTGGGCAATGATCTGCGCAGTAATAGCAGTGGCAGTGGTGATTGATCTGGGAGTTTCAATTTCCGCGTTACCCATGCGGAAACCCTTGGTCATCATGCCTTCAATATCGATCAGCATGCAGTTGAACATAGGGAAGAACGGTGCGTAGTCCAGATCGTGGTAGTGAATTTCGCCCCGTTCGTGGGCCGCCGTAATGTCTTTTGGAAGAATGTGCTGCTTGGCGTAGTGTTTGGCAACAACACCTGCCAGCAGGTCACGCTGGGTCGGGATAATCTTGCTATCCTTGTTAGCGTTTTCATTCAGCAGTTCTTCGTTGTCCTGATTAATGATGCTCAGGATATCTTTGCTCAGGGTATTGCGGGATTCTCTGGCAATGTCACGGGCATGACGATACTCAATGTATTTGCGGGCAGCATCGTGGTAAGGGCTGCTCATCAGCAGGTCTTCTACCTGATCCTGAATATCATAGATATCGACCTGCTCCTGACCTTCACAGGTACTGGCAATTTTAGATGCGACAAATCGGGAAAAGGTGTCGTCTTTAACATGAGCATCATTCAACGCGCGTACGACAGCTTTGAATATACGTTCTGCGTCGAATGGTTGGCGTGAGCCATCGCGTTTGATGATCTCGGTCATTGAGAACTTCTCCGGAATATCAGGTTGAGATGATGAAGGGAATCATCTGGTTGTGGTGTGTTGGTCGTGGAGGCACAAGATGTTGTGTTTTCCGTTGGCTTATTATCCGGAAAGATAATCAATCTTCAATATTGACATGTCGAAAAAGCGCAGAGAATTTTTTCATGGCGTGAAAAGTCAGTATTCACTATTGCTGTAGTTTGCGTCGTTTATGGAAACAGTTTTGTTAAAGGAAATGGATTTTTTTAACTGGTATTTAATGTGAAATTTTGACTGTTGCAGTTAGTGTGTGCTGGTCGTTTAACCAGCAAAAGACAGGTGTTTTGCAAGTCCCTTTGTCTAATCAGCCATTTTGCAATGCCTGATATAAAGCTTGTGTACCAGTTTGGCCGTTTTCAAGAGCTCTGAGTCCCTGTTCAAAACCGGAAAGAAGGGGTGCCCAGTCGTGATGGGCAGGTGTTCCCTGCTGATCGTATTCATAATTCAGTGCTTCAACAAAGTCGTCTAAAAAGTTTTCCAGGGTGCGGTTATCAACAGAAGGGTTTTTGATAGTGTTTTCAACACCCTGCTTTACTGTATCGATATCACTGTCTGTAAAATTTGGATTTGTGGTTTCTTCCAGATCGAACTCCAGTAACTGATCAATGGAATCAAGAGGATCAAATCCTGAATCAGCAGGGGAGGCTACCTGAGGTGGAGTGGCTGGTGCATTAACGCTTTGAAATCCTGGCGGTAAAGGTGCCTGACGTTTTTTAGCTGGTTTGGTGTCAACGGGGGGAAGTGGTGCTTTTTTCGTTTTGCCGGATGACCATTTAGCAGGAGCCGTATTTTGATCAGAGTCTGTCTGCAACTTTTCTCTTTCTGCTTGAAGCTGCTCCTGCTTCTTCAGCAGTTTTTCCTGTTTTTCCTGCAGGGCTTTCTGCTTTTCAGAAGCAAGGGCTGATTTTAATTCTACTTTCGTTTGCTTTATTTTATGATCCAGTTGACCGATTTTTTGTTTGGCCTTTTGTGTCGCTTTGGCCAGTGACCTTTTCTCATCGGTCAGGGTGAAGCCGTGCTTGCGTTCTTTCTCTGGAATGGATTTGAGTAGTTTTTTTGCATCGGATCTTTGATTAACCATCCTTCTTTTAGCAGAGTTCAGGTTTTCGAGGTGAAGTTTAAGGTCGCCGGAAGAATTTCCCAGCGGGCTCAGTTTCGACTCAGCCCCTCTTGCTATGGATCGTTGCAAAGAAGCTGAATTTTTCAGAATGTTCTTTCTGGATTTAACAGCATCTTCCTGTTTGCTCAGATCCTTTTTAGCGGTCTTCAGCTCAGCCTTTCTTCTGTTGACCAGAGACACGGCTTCGTCGTGCAGTTCCAGAGCCCCCTGTTCCAGACCGGCTGTGTCGTATTCTCCGAAACTGAGATTTTCCATCGCTTTGGGTTGAAGGTCTTGTTTCAGGACCTTGGTGATTTGTTTCTCTATTGTTTCTGCCTTCTTTAACAGCGAGGATGCTTTTTTCTTTCGCTGTGACAGGTAGCTGGTATCTTTTTTTTTGCTGTTGGCAGCATGACGCTGGTTTCATTATCAATTTGCTCTCTCAGCGAATCTAAAGCCTGGGCAGGTGATTGTTTCTGAGTTTTAATGTTGGATTTTGGAGAAAACCGAGCTGCCAGCCTTTTGTGCAAAGGCTTATTGGTTTTGCTGGAAGGGGCTTTAGCCTTGGATATATGATTGGCCACCTTTCCAGAAGGCACCTTGGCAATGGAAGACCGGCAGCTAATCCCGCACAACATACGCCTTAAGTCGTATTAAAACTGATTGGTCGTACAGATAATTGATGAGCGCATAAAAACTGCCTCACGCTTTTCGTGCTCCTTTTCCAGTTTGTTTACCCTGAAACCCCGGCTACGATGATCGCTATGATGTGTCGAACTGGATCTTTCTTGCAGCAGTACCGTGAATGATCGCTTGGAACATCTCCTCCCAACTCTCAATCAGCCAGGAAAGAAAGTAACGCAGAATCAATTTCCAGAGATAGGTGCGTGTTCCACGCGCCCTTAGTTTCAGGGCTTTCTGGAAGACCGGGCAACATAGTTGCTGTATTTGATCCACCAGGAAAGCCAGGAAGGTCAGGTAAGCCAGATTGGTTGCCAGGTGCTGCTCACCGTGACCATAGTTGTGTTCAAGTTCGTAGCCTTGGTTCTTCAGGGTATTGAAGGTTTCATTTTCTATGTGCCAACGACATCTTCCTCCTTCGGCTGTGGGGAGTACAGTTTCTTCGGTTAACGGGATGTCGGTTATCCAGCCCCAGGTGTGCCGTTTGCCTTTCTTGTCTGTTTCGACGTAATCAAGCACATTGACGATTTCAACCGGTTCAGTCTTGTTCAGGGGAACCCCATTGGCATAACGGCACCAGTGTTTGGCACCGTTGCCGTCAGTCATCTCAAATCGTTTGACATCGCCCTTCTGATCCAGCGCATCCATAGCCTCAATCATCGAAGTGTGATTGCCATCTTTGGCAACAATGATGTAGTGCCACCCATAACTTCTTATCAGTCGAACTGTCGGGCCATCAGCGTAGAGACCGTCCAGCACAATAACCAGCTTCAATTGCGGGTGATCTCGCTTGATGTCTGAAAGGAGACGTTTGAGGGCATTTTTTTCACAGTCATTCTTGGTTGTGCCATCTTGGTGAACAATGGGCTCGGGGGCCAGAGGCAATACGGTTTCTCTGTCAGGATGGACAATGCAGGCGGCCAGCATCTGGTGATAGTAAGCTTCATTGGCCTTACCTTCATTTTTTATACAGCACTCCTGACAGCGGCACTTGCCGGAGTAGTAAAGCCCTGTCCCATCAATGGCTAACAGGTAATGATCCTTCAGGCCGGCGCAAGAAAAGCGGAAGCCCTTGAGCCCTCCACCCCGCTGTACTTCATTGAACAGCAGCTTGAAAGCGCTCCAAGCCGGGCCCCCGGCTGAACATCTATGAGTAACTTTTCTCCCAACTACTGTCTACATGCCTATGATAGAAAGGAAGACATATCCGGACCAGAGACCGTAAACACACTGGTGCCTTTTGCCCGTTTGAAAGCGTGGTCGGGGAGCTGGCGACAACATCACTGATGACGCAATATGCGATCTCGTTCGGAAGAATGCGAATCATCGACAGCCCCATATCCGGATATGCCTTCGCACAGAAGTATAGAGGGTAAACCATGTCTCGCCGCAGCAAATCCAACCGTTCCCATTCTGACAGAGTCAAAAAGCGTATTGCTGGACATCTGGAGAAAATCAATCTCTTTGCCGCCGGTATTGATATCGGGTCAGAGTCACACTTTGTTGCAGTGCCAGAAGAGTTAGATGAACAACCGGTGCGTTCATTTGGCTGTTTTACCGCAGACCTTTAAGCTATGGCTGACTGGCTCGTAAAGCTTGGCATTACCACCGTTGTGATGGAGTCAACCGGGATTTACTGGATACCTGCGTTTGAAATACTGGAATCCCGGGGGCTTGATGTAAAACTGGTCAATGCACGACATGTAAAGAATGTTGCCGGACGTAAGTCTGACGTTCTGGACTGCCAATGGCTTTTGCAGTTACATACTTACGGATTGCTCAATGGCGCGTTCCGCCCGGATGAACAGGTTTGTTCATTGCGATCCTATAGACGACAACGTGACACTCTTTGTTGGCTACCGTGCTTCCCACATCCAGCATATGCAAAAGGCACTTCGACAGATGAATCTGTTACTGGATAATGTGGTGACTGATATTACCGGAAAAACCGGTATGACTATTATCCGCGCCATACTGAATGGGCAGCGGAATCCTGTGGAGCTGGCCAGATATCGTGACAAGCACTGCAAAAAATCCGAGGAAGAAATCGCCAAATCCCTGAAGGGGCATTATCGGGATGAGCATGTATTTGCTCTGCGGCAAGCTGTTGAACTTTACGATACTTATGATGAAAAAATCAGGGCTTGTGACAAAGCTCTGGAACAGAAGCTCAACACATTTGACAGCAAAGATGATAAAGACTCTCAAAAGCCTTCTACGCCAGATAAGCCTTCAAAAAAACGGAAGTCCCGTTGCGCTCCAGACTTTGATGTGCGTTCAGAGCTCAACCGGGTGAGTGGTGTCGATCTGACTGATATCGACGGCATCGACGAAAATACGGCTCTGAAGATTGTTTCAGAAATCGGTTTGGATATGAGTCGATGGCCTTCCGCTAAACATTTTGCCTCCTGGTTAGGGCTCTGTCCCGGAACCAAAATATCCGGTGGTAAAGTTCTGAACCGGAAAACCAAGCGTTTGCCAGGCGCAGCCGCAACAGCATTCAGGTTGGCGGCTTATGCACTGGCCAACTCAAAAAGCGCCCTGGGTGCCTATTACCGTAGAATGCGAAGCAAGCTTGGTGCTCCAAAGGCGATTACGGCAACAGCACATAAGCTGGCAAGGCTGGTTTACAGTATGCTCAAACATGGGAGTCAGTATGTAGATGAAGGTCAGGAATATTTTGAGCAGCGTTACAGAGAAAGAGTTTTAAAAACCCTGAAGCAGAAGGCTAAAGATATGGGCTTCACATTAACGCCGGTTGAAACCGCCGTCGGTTAGGGTTGTTTTAGCAACCGGCGAGCTCATGGGGAGTTACTCAGAAGGTTCTCTCATTGCCCCTGGATCTACAGGATCAAGGGTGGAGCGCATGTAAGTGTCACAGGGTATCCTGCCTTGAACCCGGTATAGATGCTTCAAGTTGAACTTGAGTTCTTCGGTTTCCCGCTCACGGTCAAACTCCAGCAAGGATGGGTACTTGAGGTGCATCATAGCGAAAGCCGACATCAAGGTGTCCAGCAATGAAATCTTGTCTTTACGGCGGTTTGGGCGGTGGTCTGGAATGCTGTCGAAGCTGTCGTAGATCATCTGGATCATGCTGTCGAGGCACAGATGCTTTCGTGGTTTATGATCAGGCATGGCTCTGAATAACTGATTACGGTCGTCTATCCCCCAAAATTAGACGCAAAAGTCTGCGAATGCTTCAATTTTCTACGCTGCTGAATCCCTTGTGATTACTGGTTGTAATTGAAAGTGCGGGATTAGCTGGAAGACCGGTTTGCCTTCTGAGGGTTCGAAGCTTCCTGAGCTTGATCAGAAGCGGGAGCTGATTGTGCCGGAATACCAATATTGGCTGATGTCTGATTTACAGTGGCCATACCATCCACACTTCCCTGTAAAGATTATTTCCTTCTGGATAAGCATAGCTGTTAAGCCATGGTGTGATTTTTTAACCCTATACGACAAGAATTTGTCACATGAATTGAGAATCAGGGCTGTTTAGGCAGTGAGGATGGCACTTTATTTGGGGTAGGTGATCCTTTATGATTGCGACCCTTTTAATCCTTCACCTCTCCATTTTCGGTAATCTTCATGAGCCCATATACCTCACCTGTTTCCGAGCTGCTGTCCATCGGCCAATGCGATTGGAAGGAGTGGGCAGACTACAGCCGCTTCGATTTTAATGAAACTCATGTTCCCAAGCTGTTGAAAATGGCTCAGGACTGGCCATTGCTGAACCATGACGACGAAGATATTGTCTGGTCACCGATTCATGCCTGGCGTGTACTGGGTATTTTGCAGACTGAACAGGCTGTAGAGCCCCTGATCAACCTGTTCTATGCGGATGATGACAATTTTATTATTTCTGAATACCTGCCATCGGTGATGGGGCGTTTTGGTATCAGTGCTACCGAGCGTTTGTGGGACATTGCCAGCAACAGAAATGAAGTGGAAGATGCCCGTGACCTGGCCATTGAATCTTTGCGCTGGAATGCCTCCTTCCATACTGCAGATCGCGATGAAACGGTCAGCAAGCTGGCAGCAATGCTGAACGACCGTGAAGACGATGGTGAATACCTGAATACAGCTATCATGGGAGCGCTGGTTGAACTGAAAGCGGCAGGCAGTATCGATGCGATCCGGGCTGCCTTTGAGCGAGGTCTGATTGACCGGGAAGTTCATGGTGATCTGGAAGATGTGGAAATCGAGCTGGGTCTGCGCAAAGAGCGTTCCTCAATTCCTGACTGGCGCTTTGATAAGCATCAAGAAAAAATGCTGAAAGAGGTTCTGGCAGAAAACAATGCCATGAGCTTCCGTGAAGTACAGGGCTTTATCTTTGCCATGGTAGGCTCTCCGCAGCCGGTTCCACCTAATCGCTGGATCAAGGGTATTTTTGGCAGCAACTTGAAGTTTGCCAATGAGCAGCAGGACAAGGATATTCACCGTATTCTGTTCAACATGGTAGACCTGACCGTTCGCCACATTGATATGGGACTGGATATCATTCCTCTGGAATGTCGTGCAGAAACTGCTGAAGACCCTGCCTTTGAAGAGTTGAAACTGTGGTCCAAAGGTTTTGGTGAAGGTAATGCGATCCTGGTGAACTTCTGGGAAGAAATCTTTAGTCACAACGATATGAAGGAAGTGGAAGAGGGCTTCACAGCTTGCACTATTCTTCTGAGTGTCTGGGCGCAGCCGGAAACATTGCTGGAACGCTCGAAGCAGGAAGGTGGTCCGGATGTCAGTAAAATGCTTCGGGCATTGCCAAGTGTTGCGCGTGAGCTGTCCAGTTTGCTGGTGGATATAGATAAGCGTTGGAAAGCCATTTCTGAAAAACCAGAAACCGTTGTTAACGAAAGCACTAAAGTGGGTCGTAATGATCCTTGCCCATGTGGCAGTGGCAAAAAATACAAAAAGTGCTGTGGTCGCTGACCCATTACTCTATATAAAGAAGCAGACTTTTTAGTCTGCTTCAGGTTGCTGATAAACCCCGTTCTTTTTATCGGGGTTTATTTTTCTTCCCAAACTCTGATTTCCCTTCCTGGGTCAGATTTTCCAGCAATAGTGTGCCTAAGCTTCCAAAATTATATGGCTGCAGACTTATATACGTTTAAGTTTGATTGTTAGGGAAGATTGCAGCAATCATGCTGCCATTAACGCTATTTTCTTCATGTTTTGTGCTGCTGCCGTCAACAGGCATTGACCTTTCACGCGCTCCAGGCCGCGATATCTTGCGTATCGATAGCCGTGTAACTCTTTGGCGTCTGCGAAGCTTCTTTCTACCGTTTCTTTTCGTCGCGCGTAGATCCATTTCCCCGAAGGCGTTCGTCTGCGTTTATCCAACCTTTCTTTTTTATCTTCCCACACATGGCGGGTGACAGCTTTTTGCCCCTTTGCTGAGCGTGTACAACGATCTTTATATTCGCAAAAGCGACACACTTCCGGATCAGAGTGATAATGCCAGGGCTTACGCACCAGTCACGATAAACGACTTGAGTAGCTTGGCCATATAGCCATTGCTCCAGCCAGCCTTCTTTCTCTTGCCCTTGATGCTTCGCTTGCTGGTCGTATCACTTTTCAGGATGTTCAAGGCTATACGCCGCAGTGTGGAGAGATTCTCCGCTGCATTGTCGTTTTTCGTCTGGCAGGCATCTTCTGAAAAGGCAATATCCAACATCCAGTGCAGGTTATTCTCTACTTCCCAATGCATTCGGGTGGCGGAGAGCATGTCCTTCGCAGTCATCTCTTTGCTACAGATATAAAAACGTAGAGAAGTCGTGACTTTACCATTGATGGTTCTATCAGCTTGTACGATGCCAAACTGTTTCAAGCCACTCCAGACTTCATGGTCTCTGAGTACATCAAGAGCGGAAAATGTCCAGCAGCACCGATATTCTTCACGCCCATGTCCGCGACTGAATTCCTCGTGAAATGTCTCGGAGGGGACATCCCCAGGATAATTTTTCCAATGCTGTTCAATGTGATTCTGGATGTCATCTTTAAGGTTTTTTTGGTTGCCTTTGACTGCCAGCAAGTAGTCAGCGCCCTCAGCAATGCAAGTTTCAGCTATTACCTTTTGACAGCTCATGGCATCAGCAGTAATCAGGCAACCAGCAAGATCAATCGCTGCTAGCAGGTCTGGTACGGCGGTTATCTCGTTACTTTTTTTATCAACGGACTTTTGACCAAGAACCAGAGAGAGTCTTGAACTCCACGCACTGACGATATGGACGGCCTGTTTACCTTTGCCCCGTGAGCCTTTTATGGCTTTGCCATCGATAGGCACAATATCATTCTCTTCGTCAGGGGTATCAACGGCTTCAGGAAATGCAGATTTCACCCAACGGGTAAAACAGTCCTGAAACTTGTCGGGGTCGAGCAGACAAAAAATACGGTAAAATGTGTCATGAGCCGGAATGCCATGCGGCAATTCCAGAAATGTACGAAGCCAATCTTCCTTTTCCTCACCAAACTCTTGCATGTCCTCCCAAGTATCGGCATTAGCGATAATGGCACAGACAGCGATGACGAGAATATCAATGAAGTTATGCTGGCAGGATGCTGCCCGACGAGTATCTTCAATTGTTTCGAGGAAAGAGATCAAAGGAGCAGGCTTACGGTTCACGAAAAAGTGGGAATTCTATACCGTTTGGGATCGTGGTCAACTGGTGCGTAAGTCTTGGTGATAATGCC